>JBLHKB010000023.1:0-27867 GCA_047619315.1 Polyangiales bacterium | reverse complement strand
CTCTAGACACCCCGCGGGCAGCTCCACTAGATGTCGGTTGAGAGGTAGGCGGTAGTTTCTAACAAGCACGATCTTTCCGTCGTCTTTGATCGGTAAAAGGATCACGGCGCCGGGGTGCCGGACCACCGTTCGGACGTGCATTTGTCCGTCGCTTCCCAGCACATCGTACTCTTCTAAGCGAATCCGACCGTGTTCATAAGGAGTCCCTGGGCGCTTGGAAGGGGGAGGAAGCGTCATGAGCGCATCATAGGGCTTTCTTCATTGCTTGAAAGCTCGGCCCAACCACGCGATGCTCGCATCGTGGCCCAAATCGGACCTTATGAGCTGCTCGAGCGCATCGGGATCGGAGGTATGGCGGAGGTCTTTAAGGCCCGCCATTCGGGGGCACAGGGTTTCGAGCGCATGGTGGCCGTGAAGCGGATCCTGCCCAATATCGCTGCGGATCCAGACTTCGTTCGCATGTTCATCGACGAAGCCAAGATCGCCGTTCAGCTTCAGCATCCCAACATCGCGCAGATTTACGACCTAGGTCGAGATGGCGGTGAACTCTTCATCGCTCTGGAGTACATCGAAGGGCGCGACATGAAGGCCGTCGCGAAGCGCCAAAAAACGATGGGCCGTCACCTGCCGCTGTCCTTCGTTGTCTACACCGTCGTGAAGATTTGCGAGGCGCTTCAACACGCGCACTTTGCCCGTGGCTCCACGGGGGAGCCCCTGCGTTTCATCCACCGTGACATCTCACCGCAGAACATTCTCGTGTCCCACGAGGGTGCGGTGAAGGTGATCGACTTTGGCCTGGCGAAAGCACAGGGCCGCCTCGTAACGACCCAAGCCGGCGTCGTCAAAGGCAAGCTCGCTTACCTTTCGGCGGAGCAGGCGCGCGGCGAGAGCATCGACTACCGAAGCGATATCTTCAGCCTCGGCACTTGCTTCTACGAGTGGCTGACCGGCGAGCGTCTTTTCCTACGCAACAACGACGCAGACACCGTTGTGGCCGTACAGCGCGCCATGGTCCCACCGCTCCGGGCGGTTCGGCCTGAGCTTCCCATGCAGCTTCAAATGATCGTGCGACGCGCTCTCGAAGCCGACCCCGCTCTTCGCTACCAGTCGGCCGCAGAGATGCAGGAAGCGCTCATGTCCTTCGCCGTCGACGCCGGCATGCCTGTGCGTCGACGGTCTGCCAGCAAGCATATGCTCCTCCTCTTCCCGGAGGACCAGAAGGGCAACAACGGGGCGGTCCCTTCACGCCGTGAGACCATCCGCTCCGTCGAAACGAAGCTCCCACGGAACGCCGAGGCGCGAGACCTGGTCAGCGCCGTGCCGCAGAGCGTTGTTCCCCACGCGTCGGTGTCGCAGCAAGCGATCCCCACGCGTGCGTCGGGACGTTCTGCGTCCAGTGAGCCGAATGCGGCGGCGCCTACGTTCTCTGATGTGTCCGCCGTCGAGGAGCTCTCCATCATGGACCTCATCGATCCCGAAGTGGCTGGGATCCCCTTCGACGATGAAGTGAGCGCGGTTCCTATCGTCGAGCACGACTCGACGGCGCTCCCTCTTGGAGGCTCTGCGTCCACTTGGGATGATGTGACGCGCTCGTTTGGAGGCGGTTCAAAATCGTCGGATTTCGACGCCTTGGATGCGGGGCCCCCCACTGCGCGTGGGGCGAAGCTCGCCGAAGCGCCCGTGGCCCCTGCCGCGGAGTTTCAGCAAGCGGCGTTCCAGGCCGCCGCGCCCGCGGCCGCGGCGCAAGAGTGGATCTCGGACGCAACGACCGGCAATCTTCGAGTTCGCGCCGAGACCTTGGCGACGGAGGCGGGTCTTGGCGACGAGAAGGCCGACCCGTTTGGCGACTTCGGCGCCTTCGACGAGTTCGATGACTCCACGAAAATGTACTCCACGGGGGCTGTCGGAGAGTATCTCCGGCAGATGGAGTCGCTGCCCGACGCCGAGCCTCTCACCGCCGAGGTGACCCGGTCCGGTTCAGAGAGCGAGGCCGTTCTTGCTTCTTTCCAAGACCCCTCGATTCAAGACGCCTCTATTGAAGACGCCTCTATTGAAGACGCCTCTATTGAAGACGTCCAGATGGAAGACGCCGAAGAGTTCGTCTTTAGTGACGAGAGCGTCGCGCCTTCGTCGATCACACCTCCCAACAGGGTAGCGCTCGTGGCCGAGTTCGTGGACGAAACCGCCGAGGAGAGCCTGGCCCTCGCGGAGTTCGACGACATCACCTACATCTCTGCGCTGCCGGACCTCGACGACGACGAATCCGAAGAGCCTGAAGAGAACACGCAGCCGTCCATCGACGTGCCTACGTTTTTACGGGAAGAAGAAAGCTGAGCTGTGGCGGATGAGTCCGGCGACGATGCGTACTTTGGACTCTTGAAGCGGCTGTTTCAGCAGGCGCCCATCATCCAGCATTTTCCCCAAACGATTCGTTCGATCGGACCGGGTGAAGTCACCATCGCGATGCCCTTCGACGCCCGCTTCTGCCACGGCGGCGGTGCACTCCATGGTGGAGTTCTGATGGGGCTCCTCGACAACGCGGGCTACTTTGCGTGCGCAACGCGCTCCGGTGGTCGATGGGTCGCCACTAACGAGCTGAAGGTCAACCTCCTCGAGAGTGTGCGGGACACGAATCTCATCGCCGAAGGAAAGGTCCTCCGTGAGGGGCGGCACATTCTCCACGCGGAAGCGCGCGCCTACCAGGGTGAAGGCGACACTCGGCGACTCGTCGCGATGGCTCTCGGCACATGGAGTCTGCTTCCCCGGAACTTTCGTGAGCCTGAGCCAAGAGATTAATGCTCATCGGACCGATGACCGGGCTAAGCCTAGACTTCGAGCTTCCTTGGATCATGTATGCAGGAGCGGTTCTATTCGTTTTGGTCCCCGCGGGTGCGCTCGTTGCGGCCTGGCGAATGAGAAGAGCCGAGAAGCGACACGACGGTGAATCGGAAGAACGACCGCAGGCTTTCTAGGACCTGACTGCGTCAAAGTTGACGTGAGGGATCCAATCAGCGAGACCAAAGTATGTTCCCCCGTCGCGTTGCCCAATCTCCGACCGCCGTGATGGTCGTCGCCGGCGTCGCCGCAGGTCTCTGGGCTGCGGTCTACGGCGCCGCTGCGCCAGCAAGCGCGGACGACGATCCTATCGAGCTGGCGTTTCCCGTGGACGGCCCCGTTCGTCGAGCGGCACCCGTCGTTCCACCGAATGCTCCGGAGGGGCCTCCGCCCGTCGTCGCGCGAATAGGCCCCCGGCTCCTCGCGCCGCCGCGAGATGGCGTGCCCGGTTACGACATCGCCATCGAAGACGCCGACGGACGCTCGATGGCTGCACTTCATTCGGCGTTGCGTCGTGCTGAGCGCGGCGAAGGCCAGGCGCGACTTCTGTTCTACGGCGCCTCTCACGTGGCCAGTGATTTTATCTCGGGACACGTCCGGGAAGTTCTGCAGACGCGTTTCGGCGACGCCGGTCACGGGGTGATCGTTCCAGCGCATCCGTGGCGAAGCTATCGTCATCGCGGCATTGATCTCCAGTCCAGTCGCGGGCGATGGTCCGCTACGAAGGTCCGCGCCGGCGTGCGCGACGTCGACCACTTCGGCATCGCCGGTACCTACGTAGAGTCGAGCTCCCCAGGAGCCTACGGTCGCGTCAGCACCGCAACGCGCGGCGACATCGGCCGCACGGCGGGTCTTTTTGATCTGTATTATCTTAAACAGCCAGGCGGAGGCGCATTCGATGTCTTCATCGATGGTCAACGCGTCGAAACGGTTCAGAGCGCAGCCGACGAACGCGGTAGCGGCTACGCGACCTATCGCGTCGAGGACGCTCCCCACACGTTCGAAGTGCGCGTCCAAGGCGACGGCCCAGTTCGCCTCTTCGGTGTCGCCGCCGAACGCGAGGAGCCAGGAGTCATCGTCGACACCCTCGGCATCAATGGAGCCCGCGCCCGTTACCATCTTGTGTGGGAGGACACGATGTACCGTGAGCATCTTCGTCGTCGTCAGGCGGATCTTGTGGTCATTGCTTACGGAACGAATGAGAGCGGTGACGCGCTACCCATCCATCGCTACGAGAATCAGCTGCGGCAGGTCGTTGGCCGCATTCGCGAAGTCGCGCCGGGAGCATCCTGTCTCCTCATCGGCCCCTCGGACCGACCCATCCGTCAAGGCGCTACGTTTGTCGATCGTCCGCGCACCGCTGCTCTCATCGAGAGCCAGCATCGTGTCGCCGTCGAAAATGGATGTGGCTTCTTTGACCTGGTGGCGCTGAGCGGAGGGCCCCTCAGCATGGTCGAGTGGGCCGCCATGACGCCGAGCTACGGCGCCGGAGATTACGTTCACTACACAAGGCGCGGCTACCAGCGCGTCGCCGAAGTACTGCTTCAGGCGATGATGGAGGGGTTTGATTCCCCTCCGGCGAACTGACCTTAACCTGGTCCTCGTTCGCTAGTCTTCGAAACGGTAAGTCCGCACGTCGTAGTTGGAGCTGCCAACCTCTCGCGCTTCCACCACAGAGACGACGGGCCAATCGCAGCCGTCGATGGCTAAGCTCGCGGTTCCATTCGTCTCCGGAGTGGCGTCGAGGGCCGGACCGAGTGGAACCCCGTCCATTCCTTCCGTTCGCACGACGTGAACGTGGCGCGTCGCAGCGCCCGCGCTCGCAGGTTCCTCCATCGCGAGGACGGCCCGGCCGAGTGAATCCACCCCCATGTCCGCCACGAAGGCGGGCCCCGTCGATGGGTCGCGGTCGAAGGGGCCCATCGCCGGGACGAGAGTTTCGTCTTCGACACGAAAGAGCCTCACGACGTTGGTGTCGACGTCGATGAAGTCACTGCCGGCGACCCAAAGCCCGGCGGCGCTCGAGGCGGCGCGCGTGTTTGATGGAAGGCCCATGAAGAGCCCTGTCGTCGTCCAGCGTGTCCAAGAGCCGTCGTAGCGAGCGAGCTGAAGTTCGCTCCCCTCACTCCAGGCCAACACCAGCGTATCGTCGCGATGAGCCAGGCTCGGGGTAAAGGCACCCATGCCTTCGTCTGGCGGGTTGGGCAGCGCCGTGCTCACGCCCATGCGGTGCTCCGCGACAACAACCTCACGGGTTCGAAAGTCGCCGAGTTGTTGAAGACCAGCAATGCGGACCACGCCGCCAGTTGCCCAGAGCGACGCTGAGCCCGCCACGGAAGTGCTCACTGGAGCGCCGTTGCCCAACACCGTCTGCTCAGACCATGTCCCCTCCACCAAGCGGTGGACCACGGGGCGCTCGATGCCAGCTTCGGTCCTCGCCCACATCGCGACGAAGGAGACGCCGTCGTGGGCCAGCCCGACGACGTTGACGTTGGCGTTCGTTGGCGGGAACACACCGATCGCGCGCCACGTGCCGGCGTCGAAGACCTCGACGCGCGGGAGCGGGGGGGTGCCGGTGAGGGAGATCCGAGCGAGGGTACCGTTGGGGGCCACGGCGGTGTCAGCGTTTGGCGCCGAAGCAAGACTCGGTCTGCCGAGCTCTCGCCAGGTTCCGCTGTTCAAAGGAACGCACGATGGAGTCCCCGCGTCTGGCAAGCCGATGGTGTCCACCCCATTTCCATCGACGGGAACTCCACGGGTGTCACGTATCCTTCCACCCACGTCGTCTGGGACGGACGTTCCCTGGGCGCAGCCAAGGCAAAAGAGCAATAGACATCTTCGATACATCGTCGCCATGTTCCTAGTTCGTGAGGACACTAAACATCGTCCCCAGACAGCTGAGCAGGACCACCAGTAACACACCAACGGTGGTGGCTGGCGAAGGAGCGACGCATCGCACCGAGCGCGTCGTCAACGACGGTTTCAACGGGCTCCAAACCTTCTTGTGGGAGGCCGAAAATCTCATTGCCGGACATGCCTGAAATGAAGATTCGAGAACTCTAGCAGTGCTGGCCGTCGTTGTTCTGGATGAATCCTTCTGGCAGGCTCACGCCGAGGAGGTCCCATGTCGGAAGAAGGAGAAGAAGAAGTCGTCGAAGGCGGCGGCGGCGGCCTGATCGCACAAATCGGTGGGGCACTTCTCGTCGTCGTGGTTCTCAACGGGCTCAGCTACGCGTTCGATTTGAGCTGGACCTTCTGGTAGGTTCGTTCTTCTCTCGAACCGACCACAGCGGAGGAAGAATGGCGAACGCAGAACATCCACGCGCTTGGCGCGTCGTCGATGCAGCGTTTGCCTTGTCAGCGTTTGGATGGGCGGTGCGCGATGTGCTGCGGGTTCTCGGTGGCGCGTCGATCTACGTTCACGGCCTACTCGCCGCCCTCAACGTTGTCATCGGCGTACTCTTTCTTCTGCGAAGGCCACCCGTGCGTATCGGCAAGTGGGGTGACACGGCGTGGGCTCTGGTGAGTGTGATCTCCAGCGGCACGCTGATGGCGGTGGCGCGAGACCACCTTGCGCCGATCCAAGAGTGGCTCTTCGCTGGCTTTGGGGTGGTCGCCCTCATCTCCCTGAGCAACCTGGGCGGGGCCTTCTCTATCTTACCTGCGGACCGCGGAGTGGTTCGGCGCGGGCCCTATCGGCTCGTTCGCCACCCAGCGTATGCGGCTGAGCTTGCGATGGTCTTTGTCCTCGCGGCTCGCGCACCGGTTCTCCAAGCAGCCCCGTTGGCGCTACTCGCCTGCGTGAGCAGCTGGTTACGAATCCTCGGCGAAGAGAAGCTGCTCCTTCGTCATGCGGACTACCGGGAATACATGATGAAGGTCCGCTATCGCCTGATCCCTGGCCTTCTCTAGCCGGCGCCTAAATACAATAAGCGACACGCCAAAGCCACTTGGGGGCATTGACTTCAACGTGCCGCTCGCAATGATCAAAGCAAGACGCGGGCCACATCAAATTGAGCGCGGTTTTGCTCTTCCTGCGCGTAAAAGCGTTGGGGAAAGCCCTCGCTTGTCGTGGGTCCCCTGCGCAAAGCTGGCTGCCCTAACGAAGAATATGCGTTAGCGGGCGCTTTGGTCCGGCCGGCACCACCAGCCATCCTGAGCTGGGAGGAGGCGTCGGCCATCGCCACTGACGACCACAGTATTTGTGGGTGTTTCCTCGAGTAAAAGTCGCTCTACGCGGAGTTCGAGCCCTTCATCGTCCAGAATAGCCTGGCATTTTGACGCCAAGAGCGCCGCGAGGAGCTCGGTGGTGGGGTCGCCAGGTGTGAGAACAAGTCGCCACTGGGGGAATTGAGCCGCGGCGATCGCCACGAGAGGGTCTTCGGACGAGAGCTGCAGCGCATGATCGAGGACTTCATCCACGAAACGATGCCAGCGGGCCTTCGCCGACGCGAACTCCACGACCATGTTCGTCGACCCGTCCAGTTTGGTCGCTTTGAGGGGAGCCAGCTCCACCGTCACGAACTCATTGTGCCCGTGAGGGGTCGCGCACAGCTGGCTGCGGCCACTAATGAGGCGGTGAGCCATACTAAAACGGCGCGTAAATCGGAGGTGAAAACTCATCGAAGGGCGCTTTGGTTAGCAGGTTCAGGCTGATTGGCGACCGAAGTGGTCAAATGCGCGGCCGCCTGGCAGAAAAACAGTGTGGGTTGGAGGGGGACAATCGTGGTATCCCATCATCTCTGGCCAGCCTTGGGCTGTGCCGTCAGGCCAAGATGGATTTCTGGATACGCTTTTGGGGAGTACGCGGTTCGATCGCCTGCCCCTCGCCGAACCACGTCGAGTTCGGCGGAAACACGAGCTGCATTGAAGTGCGCGCCGGAGATACCTCCATCGTTCTCGATGCGGGTACTGGCATACGAAACCTCGGGCAGAGTTTCATCGAGCGCGACATTCGCGAAGCGACGGTGTGTCTAACGCACACTCACTGGGACCACATCAACGGGTTCCCATTCTTCACCCCCGCGTACTCTGCAGATCACAGCTTTCGAATCCGCGCAGGCCACCTCGCGGATGCAGGTGGTGTCCAACGCGTGTTGGCTGGACAGATGGCGCGACCGACATTTCCGGTACCGCTCTCCGCACTCAAGGCGGAGCTGACCTTTGAAGATTTTCGAGCCGGCGAAGAGTTCGACATCGGACCGGTGCGCGTCAAGACAGCACCTCTTCGCCACCCCGACGGCGCGACGGGGTATCGCTTTGAGTATAACGGGCGATCTTTCTGCTACGTCACCGACACCGAACACGTGCCTGGGCAGCGGGATGAGCGCATCGCGTCGCTCATCAAAGACGCCAACCTCGTCATCTACGACAGCACCTACACGGACGAAGAGTTCCCCGCCCACGTGGGCTGGGGCCACTCCACCTGGCAAGAAGGTGTCCGCCTCGCCAAATCATCCGGCGTCGAGCGCCTCGCGATCTTCCACCACGATCCTTACCACGACGATGCATTCATGCGCGGCGTCGAACAACAAGCCGGCGAGGCCTTCACGGGGAGCTTCGTGGCCAAAGAAGGCATGAAGATCGACATCTAGTGCTGAATCGCGGTGCTGGCTGAATCGCGGTGCTGGCTGAATCGCGGTGCTGGCTGAATCGCGGTGCTGGCTGACAATGCCGAATCAGGAAGGGAGCATGCCGTGAGCCGTCGCATTCTGATGTTGCTGCCAGATCTCGATTTCGACCCGAGCGAGACGGGGGTTCCTTGGCGGCTTGCCCGTGACGCCGGCCATGACGTCGTCTTCGCGACTGAAACCGGCGCAGCAGGCAAGGCGGATCCCATCGTCCTCGATGGCGTGATCTTTGGGTTGCTCGGTCCCTCGGAAGAAGCTCGCCGGGACTACGAAGAGATGGCTCGCGACGCAGCGTACAACACGCCCCTCCGCTGGGAGGACGTCGACGCTGACGACTTCGATGCGCTTTTTCTCCCGGGCGGGCATGCGAAAGGAATGTGTCCTTACTTCGAAAGCGCCAAGCTCCACGACGTGGTTGGGGCGTTCTTTCGCGCGAATAAACCGGTCGGCGCTGTGTGTCATGGAACGCTCCTCGCAGCCCGCAGTCGCGACTCGGCCACGGGCCAGTCCGTGCTTTATGGGCGGCGTACGACGTGCCTCCCCAAGTACATGGAGCGCTCCGCCTGGCTGTCCACGGCGTGGAAGATGGGCCGCTACTTCCGCACGTATGACGAGTATGTCGAAGACGAAGTTCTCGAGGCGCTGGGCCCAAGCGGCGTGTACGAGCGAGGGCCGATCCATTTGTTCGCCAAGGGCAGCTCTGTGGATCACGGCCCCACCCACGTCGTCCGTGACGGAAATTACGTCTCCGCGCGTTGGCCCGGCGATGTCTACGCCATCGGCGAAGTATTTGCGTCGATGGTGAGCGCGCTCTCCTAGAGCGGGGTGGCTTCGAGCGAGTGCACGGCCACGGCGCTGCTTGAGAACTGAAGGAGAACGTTGGTTCCCACCACGCCGCTCTGATAGTCGAAGCGATCCGAGCTCAACTCGAAGGTGGTCCGCATCCACCGCACCGCGCCGTCTCGATCGGTGCTGGCGGGGAGCGCCGCGAGGGTACGGTAGTTGCTCCCGTCCCACTGCTGGACCTCGCCGCCTTCGCCGCTCCGGTAAGTCAGGCTCACCACGACCCGGCCGGTTGGTTCGGAGAGATCCACGAGGAAGTTTGCGCCGGCGCTTGTGGCCGTACGAGCAGGAAGCGTGAGCCCCGCGCTGACGTCCGCGGCGCCGGACCAGTCAACGGTGTAGAAACGCACGCCGCCACCTTCGCTAAGCTCCACCGGCGGCGTGTTGTCTCCCGCGGAGCCCGCGACCATTCGCCAGCGTGTGCCCCTTGCAAACGCGGCAGGGCGGCGCGATGCCAGCAGCGCGAGGAGCAGGGAACGAGCCGCGTCCACCCGCCCACCGGTGAGAGGCCGCTCGAAGGGGCTCAGGTAGGTGGAGAAGAGCAACGAACAGGCCGCGTCGAAGGTCTCCGGATCGCCGACCCGTCCGTGGGCGGCGTATCCGATGCCCGCCGCCGCGCTCCATCGGTATTCGTTTGCTGCGGTCGTTGTTGAGCCGTCCACAAAGCCGTTCAGGCGTGCGGGGTGGCCCGTCCACATCGTCTCGAGGAGCGTGACCGAGACCCCGGCGGCCTGGGTTGCGCTCCACCATTCACGCTCTCGCGCGAAGGCCATGAGCTGGAGTGTGACGAGGGAATGAGAGACATCTTCGGGGCGTCGACGCGCCTCGGGATAGCCATCGTCGGCGTAGTTCCATCGATAGCCAGTGGAAGGGTTCCCACTCATCCGTGCCCACAAGAGATTCACCGCGTCACGAGGTCCATCGAGGAGGGCGGCGGGACCACCAGACTCGCCGAGCAACTGGCTCGCCATGGCGATGAGCGCGCTGGTGTTGTGAACCGCGATGGCGTCGCTGTTCGCCGTCGAATACCACCAATATGCACCGTCCGTGACGCGGCTAAAGTGCGCATCCCAACGCTGGACAAGGGCGGTGCCAAAGTCTCGCACGCGCGCGGCTTCCGGGTGCGACGCTTGCACGAGCACTCGCGCGATCTTTGCCACGCCAAGTGCGACCATACCGGACTGCCATGTGTACGCTGTGTACGCGGGGTTTACGCTTCCGTCGCCGAAGGCGTCCCAAGCGTCGATAAGTCCAAACGCAGGTGCCGCGCCAGTGGTCCGGCCCGCGGCACTTTCGAGCTCATCGATCTCTCCTAGGGCGGCGGTGATGAGCGAGTCGCGCGCATCGAGGTTTGCGTCGCGGGAGGCCCAGAGAAGTTCGCCGATCCCCTGAAGGAGGTAACCCTGAGCGGCGCTTTCTCCGTAACGCGCGGAGGTGTCCAGGGATGCTGCATTGCTGAGCAGGCTATCCACGAGCATCGTGATTGCGCTGGCATAAGGGCCGATGGGGAAGTCCGGGAAGTCCGGCAGCGGAATCGTCGCGTCCACGCCGCCGGCGTCCGTGCCGCCCGCATCGTTTTCGCTGACGTCCGTGGCGCCGCCGTCAGTGCCTGCGTCGTCGGCGCCCGGATCCATCGTCGCGCCATCGCTCACGTCGAAGATCGCGTCCATACCGCCGGCGTCCACGGCGCCGGCGTCGGACATCGCATCGTCTCCGCTGCAGGCCGCAAGAATGGGAAGAAGCCAGGCCAGCGTGAGAGAGCGCATGTGTCACTCTACCACTCGTTCACGCTTTGGGATCGCTTCCCTCCGCGCTCGGGAATGAGGCTACTCGAGCAGTCGAGGGATGAGCTCCGCGAAGTTGCAGGGCCGATGGCGGATGTCGAGTTGGTATTGAAGGATATCGTCCCAGCCGTCCTTGCAGGCGCCGGGTGAGCCGGGCAGGGCGAAGATGAATGTGTTGCCGCACAGCACCGCGCACGCTCTCGATTGAATCGTCGACGTGCGAATCTTCTCGTAGCTCAGCATTCGAAAGAGCTCGCCAAAGCCGGGGATATGTTTTGTGGCCACCGCATCGAGGGCCTCGGGTGTGATGTCGCGGCCGGTCAGCCCGGTGCCGCCCGTCGTGATGACGACGTCCACGCTCACGTCGTCGGCGAGCTCCCGGAGGAGTGCGGAGAGACCAATCAGGTCATCGGGAATGATGAAGCGTTGCGCCAGTTGGTGTCCGGCCGCCTGCAGCTTTTCGACGAGCACGGCACCGGAGCGATCCGTCTCGAGCGTGCGCGAGTCGCTGACGGTGACTACAGCGATACGCAACGCAACGAACGCCGCGCTCATGAGCTTGTCTCCGGCAGGCGCTCATTGAACCGAAGAGGCTGATGTGTTTTGTCCGCACGAAGGACGCCGCTAGGCGTTGTGCACAAGCCGCCTTGAATCACGAGATCGTAGGCCATGTGCAGAGAGTCCCACACGTCGCGAATGTGCGCATCTCGATTTCAAACGAGGTTCGCCAGAGCTCTACGAAGAGCTCCTCGAGCATCGCATCCACTTCGGCGGCGCTGTCCTGCGAGAACTCGCTCGCCCAATCGACGAGGGCGGCCCGCTCGCCGAATATGGTGAGTTGAGCCAAGGTTCTCCAAAAGCGAAAATGGCGGTGGCGACGTTAGGCAAGGCTGACGCGAACATGCCTTCGGCTGGAATATGGACGGCCGCAGTTTGAAGGACGCTCTGGTTTGTCTTCAGCGAGTCGATGAGACGCGCGTGCATGGCTCGACCAAAAGAGCTTGGGCCTATCCATGGTCCGCCTCCGCCGCTCGTCGATGAAGCGAAGCGCTTTGAAACGGGTACGAAATTGGCACTTTTTCCACAAAATGAGGGAATCCGGCGAAAGAAGGACATAAAGCGGGCGCGAATCTACGCTTGCCATTGCATCCGAGGCCGATGCGTGGCATTTTATTCCGCCCCAGAATCAAGATCTGAGGGGGGAGCACAGATGGCCACGAAGAAAAAAACCACAGAAACGCCCAAGTTTGAGCCCATTGCTCATCCCGATGCGAAGCTGACAAAGAAGCAAGTGAAGGGGCTCTATGACGCCCTCATCGTCAAGCGTGACACAGTCATGCAAGGCTTGGGTGAGCACCTCTCGGATGCGATTTCCAACGTGGACCCGCTGAGCGACGAGATGGACGTAGCGCAGCGACACACGGAGCAGGCGTATCTCATGCGTTTTGCGGACAAAGAGCGGAAGCTCCTCGTCCAAATCGCCACCGCTCTCGAGAAGTTCGAAGAAGGCGATTACGGCGTTTGCGAAGGAACCGGCGAGCCCATCAACCTGAAGCGACTCGAGCTTCGACCTTGGACCCGTTACTCCGTTGAGTACAAAGAGCAGGTCGAACGAGACCGCAAGCAGCACCAAAGCTGAGCAAACCACAGCGGCGAACACATCGTTCGCTCGAAAGCGCCACGTTCCCTCAAGGGGCCGTGGTGTTTTCAATTGGAGTGAACGCTACTCGGCGCTGATGTCGAAGAAGACGGGGCTCGACCAGGCCATCTCGCCGTCTTCCTGCACGACACGTACGTAGACGAAGGGGACGTCTTCCACATCGACGACGAACTCCGCGTCGTGGCTCTTCGGCACCAGAGGTCCAGTCGCGACCACGCCGCTTTGCGCGACGAGTTCAACGCGGGCGAGTTCCGAAGTGCCTCGAACACTGATCGTCGCGCGACCGCCGCGCGCGGCAAGTTCACTGCCCATGGGCTGCCCATCGACGGTGAAGTCGAGGAGGATCTTCGCGCCGCTCGTCGCATAGCAACGCCTCGTCCGAAGCGCCTCAAACACGGCGTCACGTGTCAGCGCGGGAACCTGAACCGCGGTGAGCCCCGTACGATAAGGATCTCGCTTACGGCTCTCGCCGTGGTGCCAAAGGAGCCCGTGGCTGTCGCTCGAGGCTGTAAACCCAAACCGGTGCCCCTTCGCCAGCATCGCATCGACAAGCTGATGCGTGTGTTCACCCCGCTGTCCCAAGGGGTGGTCTGCGTGCTCATAGCAGCCGTGGCACGAGCAGATTTCCCAGGTCGGCTGCCCGACCGGGTCATGCCCCTCTTCATCGCAACCGGTCCATCCGATGTGATGCGGCGAAGCGAGCATTCCGTGCTTCGCGGCGAGCTGAACGAAGTCCTTCCCGTTTGGGACATCGTCGCGGGAGATAAGCGGACTCTCTCGCTGCGGAACGTAGACGCATTTGTGCCCGGGACCTGGGTACATCTTCCCGGTCCACTCGTAGGCGAGGAGCGTTGCGAAGTGCCCCGGTGAATCGAAGCGATCAGCGACGGCTTTGAGGTACTCCCACTCGCCCGGCCCCGTGCGCTTTCCAAGAAACGACTCGTGGTCCGTAAGGGCCACGAAGTCATCGTCATAGTGGTCGCGCGCGCGGAGGTAGGCCTCGTCGGCGCTTCCAATACCGTCGCTATGCGCGCTGTGCTGTTGGATGTCGCCGAAGCAGGTTCGAAGTCCATGAAGTGCCGCTGGGTCTTCGCGGGATTCCCCAGACGAAGCTCCCGCGTCGTGGTCGGTATCGATCTTGGCGCGAGTCCAAACCGGGTCTCCACCGCTCGGCGCGTCCAGGGTTGTGACGACGATGGCCCGACGGTCACGGCGCGCGCAAACCAGCTTTCCTTCATCGAGAAGTGCCGCAGCGCAGCGTCGCCCGCGGCTTCCCCAGCTGCCGTCGCTCAGTGGGACTCGCTTGGAGAAACCGTCGGCGTTGAGGTCCTGGCGCCACACATTGTGAGAGCCTCTCCCGAAAAGCGCGATGGCTCCATCATGGCCGATCACGAGCTCGGGAAACTCAAACGACTGCTCCTCGCCATGAAGGTCTCGGTCTCGGTCCGTCATGACCGCGGCCGCCTCGAAGACTTCGCCGTCGCGGATGCAGCGAAGGGTGATCCACTTGGCGATGTCGGCGACGCCGGTGTCTTCCCGCACGTTGTGATGCCAGGCGACGTAGAGAGAGTCGCCCGCGGCGATGAGAGTTGGGGACGCGGCGATGCCGCGGGCGCGCCAGACGAGACGCTCTTCGGGGGCGCGAAGCCACACTTCGGCGACGCCGGCGGCGTGCGTGATCTCGACCTCGCCGTCTTCACTGACGAAACGCGACTCTCTCAGGGCGTCCCCTTCGTGGCTCATCAAGGCCACGGCCGTATGAATGGTGCGAACGTCTTCGGGCTCGCCAGCCTCGTTCAGCATCCAGCGAAGCACCGCTTCGGGTTTGTCCTCCGGTGCCGTTGGATGCCAAGCGAGACAGTCGAGGACAAGTTTGCCACCGACGCGCCGAAAACGCGGCGCGCGTAGGTAGCGCTCGGGCGTTTGGACGAGGTCCATACAGCCCTGTAGCATGGACATTGGCGCACAACTGGCCGCCTGCTCACTTAAATCGCGCGTGCGTCGAATGAATCAGGCTCTTGGACGTTTCAACACTCGAGACCCGCCCATGAATCCAACCCCTGCCCACCTTTCGGCTCCTCCGAGTCGCCTTTCGTTTCCCCTCCGCGCGACGCCGCTGTTGGCCACGGTGTGCCTCGCCGCGTTTGTTTGTGCTGTTCCTGCGGAAGCTCAACCCGCCCAAGACGCCCGCGCCATCGCCTTCGCGCAGCAGCTCGGCGATGCCTTCGCCAGCGTCGCGGAGCGCTCCGCCGACAGCGTGGTTTCGATTCAAGTCGAGGCGCAGCGACGCGGCCGATACCGCGGACAGTCAGAGACCGTTCGCGGCGGCGGGTCCGGTGTTGTCTTTCGCGCCGACGGCCACATTCTCACGAACAACCACGTCGTCGGCACGGCCTCGGCCATTCAAGTTCGCCTCCACGATGGCCGTACTTTTCCTGCGGAGATTGTCGGCACGGATCCCGCGACGGACCTGGCTGTGATCAAGATCGAAGCGACGGGTTTGCCGGCGGCTCGTTTCGCACGACGTGAGGGCATCCGTGTGGGCGAGTGGGCTATCGCCGTCGGCTCGCCCTTCGGTCTCGACTACACGGTCACCGCGGGCATCGTGAGCGCTCTTGGGCGCGGCGGCGTCGGGATGAACGAGATCGAAGACTACGTTCAGACCGACGCGAGCATCAACCCTGGCAACAGCGGCGGTCCGTTGCTGAACCTTCGCGGCGAAGTGATCGGTATCAACACGATGATCGTCGGCCGCAGCAGTGGAATCGGCTTTGCCGTCGTCAGCGAACTTGCGGACCAAGTTGCGGGGCAAATCATCGACGGCGGCGAGGTTCGCCGGGCGTACGTGGGCGTATCTTTCCAAGAGCTCACACCGGCGCTGGCACGCCACGTTCAGGCGCCACCGAACACGCGCGGCGCGCTGGTGGCAGGCGTTGATCCAGAGGGCCCCGCGGCAGGCTCAGGGCTTCAGGCCGGTGATGTGATCACTCGCGTCAATGGCACGCGGCTAGAGACGACGAACGATCTCATTCGACGGGTCTTGGCTTCCCCCATCGGCGCCACGCTTGAGCTCGCCGTGATTCGTGGTGGCCGTGACCGTGTGATTCAGGTCCAAACCAGTGAGCGGCCCGGGGTTGAAGATTCCACTCAGCCGTCGCAGACCCCCCCGTCTCATGACCGCTTCGGCCTATCGCTGGAGGGAGGTCGACGTGGCGTTCGCGTCGCGGGCGTTCAAGAGGGCTCCGTGGCGAGTCGCGCTGGACTCGTGCAAGACGACGTTATCGTGGCCGCCGACCGACGACGTGTCCGCGACCCCCGAGCTGTGCACGCCGCTTTGCGGGATGGAAGCGCTCTGCTTCGCGTCCAGCGTGGCCGTGGCGCGCTCTTTATTTCGATTCAGACCCGCCCGACGACACCTGCGCGTGGGACGGCGCGGCACGGTAGGTGACCAGCGAGACCACGAGCGTGATCACTCCGCCGATGGCGGCTTTCGGTGTCTCAATGCATGCGAACACGATCATCCAGACCGAGAACGCGCAGAAGAGTAGAGGCGTAAGCGGGTAGCCAAGGCAACGGTAAGGGCGCTCAAGTTCGGGCTCTCGGTGACGTAGTACAAAGAGGCCAGCGACGGTCATGAGGGCGCTGAGAGAGAGCGTGACGCCGACGTAGACGATCAGGTCGCGGAGTCCCCCGCTCAACGTCAGCAGCAGCGAGAGGAGAACCACCAGCACGACGGCGGCTCTTGGTTGTTCGTTGGGCTCTCGGCGAACCAACGAGGCGAGACGTGAGTCGCGCCGCCCCATCGCTTCGAGCACCCGCGCGCCGGTCATGATCATCGCGCCGATGGTGGAAAGCAGACCAAACGCGATAAGGGCGCTGAGTCCGCGTGCGGCCGGCTCACCGAGAGATTCGCGCGCAGCGATATACGCGACATCCGCTTCACCTCCGAGGACCACGAGGGGCGCGGAGGCGAGGAAGCCAACGTTGAAGAGCAGGTAGAGAGCGGTGACCAGGAGGGTTCCAAGGACAAGCGCCAGGGGCACATTGCGCTGGGCGTCGACGGTCTCGCCCGCGACGTACGCGGCCGCGTTCCATCCAGTGTAGGCGAAGGCGATGTACACGAGTCCACCGGCAAACGCCGGCCGTAGGAGGGCGTCGCTCAGGGGGATCGTCGCGTCATCGATGCGGCTCAGGTCACCGTAGAAAATCAACGTGCACGCCACGGCGAGACTCAGGACCACTTTCACGGCGGTGAATGCGTTTTGTCCCACCATCCCTCTTCGCATCGGCAACATGTGAACGACGCCCATGGCGACGAGGGAGCCGGTGGCCACGAGTAGAGCCTTGTCATCGTTCATCCCGAAGGACCGCAGGCCGTACTCACCGAAGGCGTGGGCGCCTGCGGCGATGGCGCCAGCGAAGCCGGCGAGGATCGAGATGACCCCCGCCGCGTGGCCGATGCGCGGACCGTAAATTCGAGAAAGAAGGGCATACTCGCCCCCGTTGTGCGGCAAGGCTGCACAGAGTTCGCCGTAGGAGAGGGCCCCCGCGAGGGAGAGAAAGCCGCCCAAGAGCCACCCAATGAGAAGCGCCGGCGCAGAGGGGACGTCGCCCAAGAAGTAGCCTGAGCCGGTGAAGATCCCCGTGCCGATCATACTCGCCACAACGAGCTGGGCTGCGCTCATCCACCCTAGGGAGCGCGCTGGGCGGGTCATCGAAGCAAGCTCGAGGGACAATCCTCGCTTCGCAGCCCCGTCGCCCGAACCATGTGTGCCCGGCGAAGCGTCAGCCAATCCGCATACTCCGTCCGGTAAGGCTCGGGCCAGCTCCTGGGGAGCTCTACGGCGGGGTCACAGGCCGTTAGTGGCCGCAACCAAAAAGTCGACTCGCCGGGGGGCATCGAGCCATGCCACCGAATAAAACGGTCGTCGGTCTCGAAGACCGGAAGGAACGCTACGTCGAGCCCGTCTACGCTCGCTGTGATTCGGGCAAGGAGCCCTTCGCGCGTTTCTGGATCGTTGATCTTCGCGGTCACGGTTCGTCGCGGGCTCGCCATACGGCCCATGTCCGTGAGCAGGTTCCCCAGGCCCCAGGCGACGATGACTTCATGGTCGTTGCGCTGCCAACGTTCGACGGCCATCGGCACGTGTGTACCGTGCACGATGATGGCTGACGCCCCGGCATCGGCGAAGCGCTCCGCCCACACACGCCACTCATCGTCGACCTCGTGAACGAGTTCGCCGAGGACGTGCACGACCACGACGGTGTACGCGGACCGACAGGCATCGACGCTTTCGAATGCGCCTTCGCCGACGAGGGCCAGGGACCGCTCACCGGCGCTTGGCCGCGCGCGGCGTGGAGCATCGTAGAAGTTGAAGACGCTGAGCTCCGTTTCGCCCGCGCCCAGCGTCATGGGCCAGTGATTCTGCGGACTTCGGCCAGCGCCGCTGACCACGAGCCCGGCGGCCCTCGCGTGCTCGATCGTCTCGCCGAGTCCCTCGTGCCCCTGATCGAGAGCGTGGTTGTTTGCCAACGAAACGGCGTCGACGCCCGCGAGACGCAGTCCCTCGGCGAGGTAGGGAGGTGCGTTCAGTCGGACCGCTGTATACCGGCCTCTGGACGGCGCACCATCTTGATAGGCGAGTCGCCGCTGAGCCGTCGTCGGTGTCTCCAGGTTGACCATGACGAAATGACCCGGCGCCTGCCAGAGCGGCGATAGGGCCTCGAACATGGCGGCGATACCGGCGGCCGGCGTCGCGGCGGCGGCGGCGGCGTCGCGAATCTGCGCCGAGCTCATCACGTCCCCGCCGATCCAGAGCGTGACCGCTTCGATGGTCTCGGCGACGGGTTCGGTGTCGTCCGATTCTGGGCTCTCGGGCGTGCGCGTCGTCGTGCTCTCGAGCTCCACGCGTTCGACGTTCTTTTCGCCGCACGCCATCGCTGCCAAGAGGATGAGCCCGACGGCGAATCGGGGGCTCGGGCTCGGTGTCATTCCAAGTCGTCGATGATGTGGACGCGAAGCGCGCCGCTCGTCTCACGACCGTCGGCTTCGGCGATGGTGGCGGTGAGGCGCACCTCACGATCCGTGACCTCTGCTGGATCGTCGACGTCGAAGACCATCTGGTCGCCAAGTCGAAGCCAGTGATCGTCGACGCGTCGAACGCGCGAGCGGGTCAGTCGCCGGGCGATAGGCACCGTCAACGCGTCTCCGCTGTCGGCATCGAACCCCTGTAAAGTAAGGAGTGCACCATCGGGCTCTAGGTTGAAGAGGCGAAGTGCGACGTCGACGTGCCATCCGCCCTGAGGTCCAGCGACGAGCTCGGCGTCGTCACCGTCGCTCGTTACACTAAAGTCGACGACGCCGAGTCCGATGGCGATGCTTGAATCGCCCGCATCTTGTTCGGACGAGCCCACGTCCTCGATCGCATCCGCCAAAGCGCGAGCATCGGCTGCTGGGGCGTCGCTTCTGGCGTCGGCGCCTGCATCGATGGCGGTATCGTCGCTGCAGGCGACCAGAAACCCGATCACGATGATAATTGACGCACGCACCCTCGCACGATGGCGGTCTGCGCGGCTGGAAGCAATGAAAAGTGTCGGATGCAGCGCGCCTTACTATGAGCAGTGGATCGCTTGGCGGCTCTCGGCCATGATGCCGGGATGGCGCGCGACAAGCCCAAGACGCAAGCGACGTTGATGCTTGCCGCCAAGGCGGCGGCGGACGTATCGCCCACAGCGGGCACCATGCTCGATGTGCTCCAAACTCACGCGTTTTCGTTTTACGCCGAAGGACTTCGTCAATACCTAACGATTCGCTTGGGCGATGCGCCGGAGGGGCTCCTCGCCTTCGCTCGGGTACGTGACCGCGCCGCGGAACTGAGCGATGAAGAGCTGACGCAAGAGCCTGGTATCCGGGCCCGCCTCTATCGATTTGCCCGCGATGAGTCGAAGGCTGCGCCGAAGAAGAGCGGTCGGGGGCTCGTGTGGTACCGCCCTCGGAATCCGGCGGCGAATCATCAGACAGCCGTTGCGCGTCTTCGCAGCGACGCAAAAGAAAAGGAGCTGCTTGAGCTTCGTTACGCACGTGACCTCAACGAGACGGAAATCGCGTTCGTTGTCGAGATGGACGAAGCAGAGGTCCATGAGCGGCTCGCCGCTGCCTATGAGAACGCGCAGCGCCTCCACGGTTCGGGCGGGAAATCATTGCCGAAGGCGCTGCTCGAAGCTTTTGCTCTTGAGAAGCTGGATGCTGATTTTGCGCCGGCGAATGTCCCGGATGATAAGGGCGAAGTAAGCGAAGAACGACCAGACCGGGCGGCGCGCACGAAGACCTCGCGAGGCTCTTCACAAGGCGATGACGACACCTTTGTTCGTATCAAGTTGGGGACCGTCCTCGGCGAGCGCTACCAGCTCAAGGAGCACATCGGCGCCGGCGGATTCGCGGATGTCTACCGCGCCGAAGATGTTGAAGTCCCAGGGCACGTGCTTGCCCTCAAGGTGCTCAAGCAGGCGTCCACGTCCGAAGACAACCGGCAAGCAGCGCTCAAAGAGCTGCGCATCATTGCCGCCGTTTACCACCCCTCCATCGTTCAGTTCAAAGACTACGGTTGGTTCGAAGGACGCCTTTGGTTCGCGATGCCCTGGTACGAGGGGGACGTCCTTGAGAGTCGTTTGGAGGACGGGGGTCTAAAGCGCAGCGAGGCCCAAGCGATCTTTGTGCCCCTGGCTCGTGCCCTCGCGACTCTTCACGCCGCGAACATCCGCCATCAGGACATCAAACCGGACAACGTTTTCTTGGCGACGTTGCGGGGGTTCGAAGGCGGAGAACATGGCGTTCTGCCTGTCCTCTTGGACCTCGGCGTCGCGGCGAAAGACGCGGAGCTCGTCCTCGCCGGGACGCCCACTTACTTTGCCCCCGAGGTTGCCGCCCAGTTTGCGTATCGCGAAGGCGACGCCTTCCCCTCGCGTCCCATTGGCCCGGCGGCGGATGTCTTTGCGCTCGCGCTGACTCTTCGGAACGCGCTGGAGCCTGAAACACAACCGGATGTGGCGGCGGGTGCCGTGGACGCTTTTATTCGCGAGCGTGCAGGCGACGAGATCCCTCTGTTCACGCGCGTCGACCTTCGCTTCCTGAACAAACCGCTTCGGCGATGGCTTGCGCCGAATCCAGAAGACCGTCCGAGCGCCGACGAGCTCGCCGACGAGCTTGTGGTGCTTTCAAAACCCGAGGAGACACGGGCGCGTCGCCTTGGCTACTTGAAGCTCTTCGGGCCCATTTTGGCGGCTCTTGCGTTGCTCGTGGGCATGGCGTTCTACGAACTTCGGCAGCACAATATGGAAGACCGCGCGAAGGCGGATCTGGCGCTCCAGGAAGCTCAGGCGGCGCGGCGGGACCTCGAAGACGAGGAGACGCGCAGCGAAGAACTCGAGTCGCAGGTGGGCGAGGCGGAGGCAGAGATCGCAGAGCAGCATCTCTCCAAGACCGAACTCGAGCGAGAGCTGGCGAGCGCCCGTGGCCGCTTACGGGTGGAGCAGCGGCGACTCGCGGCGTCCCGTCGGCAAACCGAAGAACGGACCAAGGCCGTCGAAGCTGCCGAACGCCTCTCGGAGACGACGGCGGAGCGATTGCGCGGCGCTGAGCAGCGTGCCGCAGAGATTCAGAGTGATCTTCAGACGCGTGAGCAAGAAGTCGCCAACGTCCGCCGAGAGCTCGCAGCTGCACGGAGCGCTCAGAGCGCCGCGGAGGGTAACCTTCAATCCGCACGACGAGACTTGAGCGCAGCGCAAGAGAGCCAAGTCGCCGAAACCCGGCGTACTCAAGCGGCGACGGCTCGAGCCTCCGAAGCGCAGCAGGAATTAACCCAAGCGAATGAGCAGCTCCGGCAGGCCCGGTCACGCATCACGCAGCTGGAACGCGACCTCGCCGCTGCCCGTCGCACGAACGTACCTACGCAGCCCAACGAGCAGCCCAACACCCCGACGGTGATGATTCCGACGCAGCAGCCTTCGCCGAATGACACAACGATGCGAGTACGTCGCCCTCGTTGATGTTCTTCAGATGAGGTCGTAGGGCGCGCAGGTGGAGACGCCGGCTCCGATGATCGTACCGGGCACCTCCAGGTCGGTGTCGATCATATTTACAACGCTCGCGTCCTCGAAGCGAAACTGAATCACCCGCGCTTCCTCGGAATCGTTTGCGGTAAAAAGCCAGAAATCGCCACCCCACTGAGCGAAGGCGAAGCCACTCTGTGCTTCCACGGGAACGGTCTGCGACGCCATGGTCGCGCCCGTCGTCGGGTCTAGCTCTTCGATGGTGGTGATCACGTTTCTTAGGTTGCGCACGTCCACCACCATCCCGAAGAGCCGACCATCGCCGGTGCCCGTTAGCTCCATGTTCGCTGGCGTGGGCGCTTCTAGCTCTCCAATGGTCTCCACGGAGAGCGCCGAGGTGTCGATCACGGCGAGGCGCCGGTACGCAATTTCGGGTGCGCCGGTCCACCATGTCCCGGTGGCCGTGATGTACAGCCGCTCAGCGCTGCTCTCGCCGATGGAGGCGTACCCCATCCCGAAGTTTCGGACCCCTTCTTGTTCCGTCGCGAAGGAGCTCTTCACACAGGCTGCGGTCGTCGTGCTCACCTGGTAGAGAAACCCGCGTGAGTCCGTCGCCCAGGCATTCCCGGTTCGGTCCACCGCCATGGAACGCAGAAACGACCCGTCGACATCGCATTCCACCTGCCCGATCCGCGTGTAGCTAGCGTCCGCCGGATCGAAGCGAAACAAATGGCTCTCGTAAGGGAGCTCACCGAGATCGGTGGTCAGCACGAAAATCTTTCGATTGTTTTCGTCCCTGCAGTCGTCTGAAGTGGGCTCCACATCGAAGGGCACATCCACCGGAATCACCATGTCTGTTCGCGCGTCCGCTCCCGGGCCCGAGTCCCCCATCGTATCCTCCCCGCCACAATCGCAAGCACCGGCAGCGACGAACAGGGAGCAGAACACGATTCGCGGGTACTTCGACATCATCGGCGGATAGTATCGAGGGGGATTGGATATGGGTAGTGAGTTGTCCCCAACGCTTAGGCGGCGCTTTCGAGCTCCGCGATCATCCCGTCGCCGGTGATCTGATGCGCAGCGGGACCGTTCATGTACTGGCCAAGACCCGCTCGTTCGTAGTGGGGCAAGATGCGAGGCGTCAACAGGCCGATCTCTCGCAGGTTTGGCACTAGCCGTGAGAACATGACCTCGCGGAACTCTCGGAGGCCGCGCGATTCGGTGACTAGGGTTCGCCACTGAGCGCGTGAAATGCGGCCCTCGAACCACTCCTCGTAGACTTCGTAGGCGAGGAAACGGTTGCGCATAAGAAGCGCGACCTCGAAGGCCCAGTCCTCGCGCTCGCGTCGCTCGCGTTCGCTGAGATGACACGTGATGTGTTCGCGAAGCGCCAAAACGCCATAGTGCACGTGTCGCGCTTCATCACGAATCACGTTCTTCAGGAGCTCTTTGAGAAGAGGCTCTTTGGTGATCTTGTAGAGCGTGCTGAAGGCACCGAGGGCCAACCCTTCGACCATGATCTGCATGCCCAAGAACTTCATGTCCCAGCGACCATCGCTCATCAGGGCGTCGATGATGACGAAGAGGTTGTCGTTGATCTGGTAGATCTTGTCGATCTTCGTATCGAGGTAGCGGTGGAAGACCTCGACGTGTCGCGCTTCGTCCATGACTTGCGTCGCGCCGTAGAACTTTCCGTCGAAGAACTGCACAGCCTCCGTGACCTGTGCTGCCGCAAAGAGCGCGCCCTGCTCGCCGTGGAGAAACTGGCTAAGCTGCCACGCAAGAATGTCCGCTTGAAAACGTTGGCGTTCTTTCTTGTCGAGGCGCACGCCCATATCGTGGAGCCCATCGAGGTTGATGAAGTCGGCCGGAATGACGGGCACTTCAGGGTTCATCTTGTCGACGTCGATGCTCCAATCGAGGCGCTCGTCGGAGTCCCACTGCTGCTGTTTGGCGAGGGTGTAGAGCTTGACCATTTCTGGGCGCTCACCCTTGGGGTAGGTCCAATCGAAGTATGCGTCGTGGTTGGCGGGCATACGCGTTGGGTGGCCCTGCTTTCCGCGCTGAAGCACCAGGCCGCGAACGCTGGAGGGTCCGAGGGATCGCAGCACTTTGGGGTCACGCACCGAAGTCATGATCTCCGCGGCTTCGGCGAAGGGTTCGAGACGATGACGTGCCTTCTGTGGCAGGAGCTGGAGTACGCGTTGAATGTCGATCATGTCTCGTCCTCTTTGGGGGTGGCGTTGGAAGCAGTGGCCGGAGAGTCGCCCGGTAGCGAAGAGAAGAAGTCCCGAACTCGTTCGGTGTGAGAGCGGGCGAGGTACGCGTGGATGACGGGCAGGCTTCGCTCGATCATGCTCGCCACTTGCCCCGGAGGTAGGTCCGAGAGGCGCGCCGTGAGCACGGCCATCTCGGCCTTGAAGAGCTGGCTCATCGCCGTCTCATAGATGGCCACGTCGGCCACGCGAAAGCCGCGCTCCTTTGTGAAACCGAGGTTTCGCATCTCGGCAAAGAGCTCCAGCATCCAGACGTCGCGAGTCGAGATTGTTTCTCGGTCGTCGCTGGCGGCCAACGTTCCGAGGGAGATCGCCTCTTCGATGTCTTCGCGCTCAACGCCCGTCGCCTCCACAGCGGACTCGATGGGAATGAAGTCTGGGGCGGCCTCGCTCGCCTGAAGAGGGTCGCCGAGGCGAGCTTTGACTTGGGACAGGAAGCCGCGTTGTTCGGGCGAGAAGGCGCCGTCGTGGCCGTCGAGAATCGCCTTGATGGCCTTGAGCGGAAGAAAGCGCTCCTCCTTGAGCTTCCGAATCATACGAAGGCGTTCGAGGTGCTCGTCTCCATAGCGTGCGGTGTTGCGCCCTGTCTTTTGTCCGGGGGGGAGCAAGCCGCGCTGTATGTAGAAGTGGATCGCCTGGCGTTCGAGTCCACTCGCTTCGCACAAGTCGCGCATCCGATAGGGAAGGGGGGCGTCGCTGGCCTCGCTTTTTACGTCGCTATTCACGACTTACCTTTCGCGAGGAGCTCGATGGTGCAGGAAGTCGCGGCTTCGGCGCAGCAGGCGAGGACATAGCCCTGGCTCTTTTCGTCGTCGCTGAGACACGAAAGTTCATCGTGACGAACCTCGCCCTCGACGAGCTTTACTTTGCACGTCGCGCATCCACCGACGCTGCAGCTAAAAGGCATGTCCACACCCGCGGCGAGCCCGCTCTCGAGCAATGTTCCGGCGCTCGGGGCGTCGATGCGCCCACCTGGACGCAGGATCGTGATCATGTGTCCCTCGGCGACACGCCGCACGGGTTTAGGCCGCGCGGAGACGAAGCGCTCCTCACGAACGTTCTCAAAACCCAGGTCCAAAAAGACGGGACGTGCCGCCTCCATCATCGCCGCGGGACCGCAGAGAAAGACCGCCGCGTTCTTCGGGGCGCCGACGGCCTTCAGTCGCTCGCGGAGTGTCTTCGCGTCGAGGCGACCTTCCACGCTTTGTGCGTGCGCTGCTTCCGTCACGTAATCGACTGTGAGGCGTGCGTCGTACTGTTCGGAGAGCTCCTCGAGGCGCTCGCGGAAGATGATGTCTTCCCAAGAGCGACTTCCGTACACGAGGGTGACTCTGGACCCGTCGCGAAGCAGAGTTTCGGCGATGGCGATGCAGGGGGTGATTCCACTGCCTCCTGCAACGATGAGCGCGTGCTCAGGCGTGGATGTATATCCAAACGTTCCGCTCGGGCCGAGCACACGAAGGATATCCCCCGCCTTCGCTCGTGTTGTTAGGTGCGTGGAAACAACACCGCCATCGATGCGCTTGATGCTCACCTGGATCGGCTCCCCTTCCGCCGACGAGATCGAATACGCGCGTCGATAGGTCCTTTCATCGACCACGACCTCAAGCGTCAGGAACTGCCCGGCGCGATGTGGCGCCAGCGGAGCGTCCACGGCCTTCAGCTTCAGGCTCACGGCGTCGGGCGTCTCTTGAACGCGCGTTTCGATACGCACGGAACGAAATCCGAGGTCCGGCTTGGTCTCCACACGCTCTGGTTTGCTGGTTTTTGCCTCGCCTCTCACCAGGGGAGACAGGTGGCCGCCTTGAGCCCGCAGGCGAAGCACTCGGAGATCACGACCCAGCTGACTAAAAGACGTCCATCGCTCCATGAACCAAGAAGAGCAGTTGCTGCAATAAGTGTCAAGTGAACATGTACACTTTACGCAACGGATGTGATGCGCCGCCCCGCGTCCGTGATATTATGGGGACATGCGAATGGCTTTGTCTCTCTTGGCGTTTTGCCTCCTTATCAACACGACCTCCGATGCCCAGGCCCAGGGGCATCACATCCAGGGGCTTCGCCCTGAGGTCCACGCAGGCATTGGATTCCAAGGCTTTCTCAGCGCCGGTTTCGATCTTGAGTTTGCCATCGTGCCGGACGGCTTCCTGCGCGGAATGGACGATGAGCTCGCTCTTGCCGCCGGGTTTGACCTGCTCTTCGCGGACTTTGGCCGCTACCACGACCGCGATGATCCCCGGGGCGTCGGCTTTGCGCCGAACCTGACGGCGCAGTGGAATATCTATCTCTCCGATAAGTGGAGCGTGTTTCCCGAAGCCGGCTTTACGGTCCTAATCCTGACGGAGGGCACCCATCGTTACTACCGTCGTCACGGTCGCGGGGGGCGTGCCGGGTACGTGGATGCTGTTGTCGGAGTTGGCGCGCGCTTGCACATGGGTCGCCGCTTCGCGTTGGTGTTTCGCTTGGGATACCCCTTTGGCGCTCAGATCGGCCTCAACTTCTAGTAGAGCCTCGACTCCGAGTGCGGATACGGAGCCAGTGCGGATCGGCGCCTCAGCCTGCGGAGATCTCGACGCGGTCTCGTCCTAAGCGCTTCGCCTCGTACATCGCTGCGTCGGCGCGCGCTTCGAGTGCGGCGGCGTCTTCTTCGCGGTTCCATTCCGCCACGCCGATGCTCACCTTTTGATGGATCGTCTCGCCGCTGGCGAGCTTGATGGCTTCGGCGCCGAGCGTAGTGCGAATACGCTCCGCAGCGCGCTTCGCGATGTCTTCTCCGCAGCGCGGCATCAGCAGCACGAACTCCTCGCCGCCGCGGCGTACGAAGACATCGTCGCGTCGTACAAGGCCTTGAACCAGGTGCCCAAAAGCGACGAGCACTTCGTCGCCTGCGGCGTGGCCGTAGGAATCATTGACGCGTTTGAAGTGATCCAGGTCCATGAGCAAAAGACTAAGTGGGTACTCTCGATCTTTTGCGCCGGCGAGCTCGCGCTCCAGGCGGGGACGCAGATACCCATGCGTGAGCGCGTTGGTCTGGGGGTCGGTCATCGCGATTCGCTGCAGCCGAGCCCGGTCGATGGGCGGAACAGCACAGTTTGAAAGGAGGCGACCGATCATCTCGTCGTCTTCGTCGAAGTGGCTCTTTTTTGCGGACGTGACCGTGAGACAGCCGACGACCTCACCCGCGGACCAAAGCGGAATCGCGAGCAATGAAGCGATTTGGTAGGACTGCCCTTTGAAGTGCAAGAAGCGCGCGTCAATGCTCGTGTCATCGATGCGCGCGACCTTTCGATGCTCGACGACCCAGCCCGCGACACCTTCGCCGCGGCTAAACTGGATGGGCCTCTCGCTCTCACCGGCGCCGCTGCGAGCGCCCGAGAGCAGCTCGACGCCGGGTTCGTCGAGGACGCGAAGGGATGCGTGCTGTCCATCGAAGAGACGTAGTCCTGCACGTGTGACGGATGCGAGGGCGTCGTCGAGCTCTAGATCTTGCTCCGTGAGCTCTCGCGTGAGGTCGAGCAAGACTCGAAAGGCATTCGCTGGGTTCCGCATGGGCTGTCCTGTACTCGCACGCTACTCGTGCGTGCGCAGGTTCCAAACGCGGTTTACGCGCCCTTCGCGCGAGAATCCAATGATGAGCTCGGGCACAGGTCCGGCGTAGCCATCATTGGCCTCGCCGACGCTGTAGAACCACGCGTTCGAGTCAAAGTCTTGCTCGCCACATCGCGGGTGACGAGAGCATGTATCGCCGCGTCCGATGGCCTCCTCGACCTCAAAGCGCCGCATGTTTTGGA
>JBLHKB010000022.1:0-28446 GCA_047619315.1 Polyangiales bacterium | reverse complement strand
TGGCTCCATCGAGTCGTCGACGCAGCACGCTCCCGCCTCTCGCTCGACTTCGATGGAGTAGGTGTTGGTCGCGCCTCGGTAGCCAAAGACCTGCGCGTACACCGCCTCGCTACCGCGCGCGCAGTAAGAGACGCTCTCCGAATTGCCAACGCCGGCGCTCGACGCGACGATGGTTCCCTCTTCGTTGAGCACACGAAGATCGATGTCGCCTTCGTCATGCGTGAAGTTGTCGACGGTGAAGGTCACCAAGTTTCGGAACGATGCATCGAAGCGGTAGAAGTCGCCGGACGCTTCGCAAATCGCGAGGGAGTCCGCGCGGCCCACGGAGAGCACCTGTGCCGTCTCTTGTGTGTTGTTGGGCTCGAACTCGTCGTCCATGCACAGAACCGGTGGCGTGCAGGCGGCGATGGCGTCGCCGCAGCCGCGAAGGGCCGGCCCCTCGACGCTGCCGAACATTCCGCAGGTGCCAGTCTCGCAGTCTTCGCAGCTAGGGAGGCAAACTCCGCCGCCCCCCGACGAGGCGCAGACGCCTGAGATACAATCCGTAGAGCGTGTGCAGGCTTCGCAAGCCACGACGTCAGCGATAGGCGCTGCGCCCACGAGGGTGATCACTTGGAGTTCGCCGTCCGTGCGATGATCGCAGAGCGCTCCGCTAGCGTCATCGTTGTCCGTGGCCGAGACCAGGAAGTACACGCCGCGTGCTTCACCCTCGTCGAGCGCCAGCCCAATGTCACCGGCGAATTCGTTTGGCGAATCCGTCGCCACGAGAGTGACCTGCTCGAAGGTGGTGACGTCCGGCATCATCGGGTCATCGGGGCTCTCTGTGCTCCAGTAGAGAAGAGGTGCGTCGCGCAGGCCCATGTCGTCGCTGATTCGAACACGCACTTCGCGTGACTCCGTGCGCGCGGCGTTCTCAGGCGCCAGCATCTCGATGACCGGTGACTCCCCCTCGCAGCTTTCGTCGGTGGGAACCCGAAGGACCACGACAAAGTCATGAGGAACTGGGGCGTGCGTTGAGTCCGATGCTTCGAACTCAAAGATCCATCGCTGGGAGCTGCTGACCTGATCACGCGATGGACACCAGAACACCTCGGCGCTCTTTGGGCCGACGCCGAAAAGGGACGCTCCGGCGGGTAGCTCGGAACGCGCGCGGATGTCGACGAGGGCCGAATCCGCGTCGCGCACTTCGATGGCGAACTCGACGCAGAGTGAGATACCCAGGTCGAAGGTCGCGCCGGCTCCGGGTTGGATGAACACGGGCGCAGCATCGGCGGGGGGCTCGACGGTGATGACGACGGTCTCCGTGTCGATGACGGAACCGTCACGCGTGACGATAAAGCGCAGCTCCTGCGCACCCACGTGGGACACCAGCGGGCTCCAGCGGAAGGTGCCACCTTGGGGGGTACCGGTGATCGCGTGGACCGAGTCAAAGCTCGGCAGTGACCCGGGCGTGACCGGCTCGACTTGGTAGCCGATGGTCAGCCCCTGCGGGTTGTCGACGACGAGGCTCAAGGTCAGCGTTTCGCCAACGCTCACAGAGGCTGACGTGGGGCTTAGTAGATTGACGCTTGAGCCGGTGGAGCAGGCGAGAAGCACGCTGAGCGCCATCACAGCAGTAAGAGAAGGGCGCATGCTCCGAAGTGTAGAGACTGCCGGCGCTCGTACAACTAAAGTTGCCCGCCGGGCGTCATGGGCCTTGAAAACCGCAATTCTGACGCTCTCGGTTCACTGGGGCGAGTGCGCTTTCAGCAAGAGTCCGCGCAAAAGACGCGAAGGAGCGTGCGTCCGTGTACCCTGGATGGACCGTGACGGACCTCGCAGTCGATCTTCGTGCGCTTCATTCTGCTCTCGAGAGTGACTCGCCCCTTGCCGAAGCCCTCCACACTCGCTGGCGTTACTCCGCGCGGCGAACGGATTTTGATGCAGATCTCGCTCAGATCGCAGACCGGGTTGATGACGCACTGCGGCACTTTGGAGACAACGAAGAGATCCTTCGCACCGCCCTCGACGAGCCCGCCGGCGAGGTGATCTTCTCATGGTGCGCGGCGCATTTGGACGACCCTGAGGTCGCGATGTGTGATGTGCTTAAGCTGGCCATCGCGAACGACGCTCACAAAGAGCGTGCGCGAATCGCCGCACGTGATCGCGTGGTCCAAGGGTCTCTCGAAGATGCCCTTGGCTGCATTCCGTTGCTTGGCAATGGACGCGAACTGAACGAACCGGCGATCGTTGAAGCATTCGCCCGCGTGGAGATCTTGGTTTGGGAAGCAGGGGCGCGAGGCCTCCAGTTGCCAGAACTCGGCAAGTGGATTTGGGGCGACGCGATGAACTTCGAAGCGATCGTCGCAGCACCAGCCGGCGGGTCTCTCCGCGGCCGAGTGCTCGCTGCTCGCTGCCTTGAGATCGCGGTGTGTGGAATTTCTCCGATGTGCGACCAGCATTTGGTGGGGCGAACGCTGCAGGTGATGCAGCCTCTCTTGCTTCACCCGGAGCCCATCGTTTGGGTTCATGCTGCGCGAGCTTTCGGACGACTTGCCGGTGTCTTTGAGCCGCTCGAAGGGACGCTCCTCGATTGGGTCCACGGTGGCTCGCAGGTCCTCCGCCAGCGTGCGCTTACAGCTTTTGCCTCGCTTCCAAAACAGCGTCTCGCATTCCTTGGACACGAACTGGAGAGCATCCTCGACTCACCGGCAGAGAAGGCGTGGGGACTCGCGGCGGCTGCCGCTGCGACGCCTTACCTATTCTCGTCACGACGCCGCGTTTGGGACACGTTGAGCGCTCGCATCCTCGACGGCGATGGTGGTTCTGTGGCGGCTCGTGCGCTCGGGCGTGGCATCGCGACGTTGTGGCGGCGCGGCGGCGACCATTCCGAATACATCGACATTTTCCGGCGCCTCCGACGTATGGCCCAGCTCGCTCCGTCGTTGGGCGAGCTCGACATCGATGACGCGCGACGCTGGCTCGAGCTCATCGCCCTCACGGACCCCATCGACCAAGCCGAGCGTGACCCCCTTGATATTGAAACGGGTCTTGAGAACCTTGTTCGGCTCGCATCGCGCTACGACGATGAAGAAGCAGATGCGCGAGCGGCGCGCTTCGCCGCGACGCTCTTACCGACGTTCACGGAAGCCGCCCGGCTGGTTCTGAGCGATGGCAACCTGCGGCGTCAAGCGGGCGCGATCAATGCGTTCGAAGGGTGTGCGCGATCGCTGGCTCTTCGCCTCTGGGGACCGATGCTGGCCACGCGTCCAGGCGGCGAGACCGTTTTGGAACCGGACCTTGAAGAAACTTGGGCGTCGCTGGCGCGGGCGCCGGCGGAAATACTCGAGGCCGTGCTGCAACGGCGCGAAGACGGCGATGACCCATCACGTATTGCGGCGCTAGAGGTGCTTGCGCTCAAGCTCGGTGGCTACGCGCTGGATGCCTGCGGCGAAGAGCATCATCTGGGTCCTGGTCGAGGCGCAACCGCGCACGAGACTTGTCTCTGGCTAAGACGCCTCGACGGCCTCGACGGTTCTCGCGAGCTCGCCCCCAATGTTCAAGCGGCGCTCTCGGCGCTATTCTGGCGCTTGGTCGACACCACGCGTGGAACCGCGCTCGGAGAGATCGACGACGTCGCATGGCTTGGGCCCTTCGCTGCGTGGTGGGCGCTCGTCATCGATCGCCCTGTCATCCTCCAGACGCTTGCGAGCGCTCTTCCGATGATCAAGGACGGCGCCCTTGAGACCTGCTGTCGCCTGGCCGAAGAGACCCAAGCGGCCCTCGCGGGGAACGAGGCCGCCGCCGACTGGGAGCCCGAAGTCACCCGCTTGATGACGGAGCTTCACGCGGACAAGACTGAGCTGGGTGCGAGCCTCTTCGCTCTCGCGCGCGCACTTACGGGCTTCGGCGGAGCGTCCGGAGCGCGTCCTAATCTTGAGCCCCTGTGCATGGAGTTAGTGATGGCGGCGGAGCGGCTGAAGAGCGCGCTGCACGACCCCGTGCGCGCACTTCACCCCGTACGCACATCCATCGACGACGATTCGCTCGATGCTGCGGCATCGAAGAACGCTCCACGTTTGGCGAACGTCGTCGCGCGTGCCATCCGCGCACGAGACCTGACCCTCCTCGAGGTCTGGTTTGCATCCCTTGGACCGACGGCGGCGAGCCTCGTCGAGTCGGCGGTGGAGAGTGCAGTGCGTCGGACGCCGCCGCCTCCTCCACGCCCGCAAAAAGCGGAACCAAAGATCATCGTTGGCTACGAACTCATCAAGCGTCTTGGTGAAGGCGGCATCGGCAGCGTTTGGCTTGTGCGCAAACCCGGCGCCGATCGCTACTTCGTGCTCAAGGTACCGAAAAGCGATGTTCTCGCGAGCGCGAGTGACACCGAACGCGAGGGCATTCTTGCGTCGTTTACCGAAGAAGCGAGTGCGCTCGCCGGCCTCTACCATCCAAACGTCGCGAACATTATTGACCGCGGCGTGACCGAGGGGATGCCCTATCTTGTTCTTGAGTACCTCATCGGTGCCGATCTCAAGATGTACTCAGACGCGCGCAAGATGACACTCTATGAGCTCCGTCGCGTGGTCCATGAATCGTGCGCCGGACTCACCGCGCTACACAACGCCGGTCTCGTTCATCGGGATGTGAAGCCCGCGAATATCTGGTTGCGTTTGCCCCTCGGCGGCGGAACTCGCTTCGACCCCATCAAGCATCGTGACCCAGCCGTCGCCCAGCCACTTTCAACGGTCCTCATCGATTTCGGCATGGTTCGAAAGATGACCGTCCCACCCGAGGTCGGTGGCCGATTTGTCGCCGGCACACCTGGCTACATCGCGCCTGAGCAAGTCCTCGATCCCGTTGAACTCGACGCACGCGCAGATGTCTACGCGCTGGCGGGCACCATCTACAACGTCATGACCGGACGCACTTTCTTCGACGAGATCGAAGACAAGCGTGAGCGCATCATCGCTCACATGCGGCGTGATCCCTTGGAAGATGTATCGATCCTCGACGGGCTTCCGTCCGGCCTAGCAAAGCTCCTCCGAGCAGGCACCGCACGGGACTTTCGCGACCGGCCAAGTCCCCTCGAGTTTGGGCGCGAGTTTCTGACCCTCGGGTAACGCTACGCTCGGTTCCGACGGCTACTCGTTTGCGGTTTTGCTCTAGGTGTTCGGTCCAGATAAAGGGCAGTCGCGGGATTGCGGCCTCAAGATGCCATGTCCCCGGGAGCTCCAATAGATCCAACTCCCGCCGAATCAAGTCGGGACGTCAGGGTGCTTTCGGGCTGACAGACTCGTGATCATCACCCTCAACCCTGAGCGCGTTATCTCCGTCCAGCGGACCGCGGCATCGAAGGTCGCCTGGGCCGTTCCAGATCTTCATCCGACGCGACAACTATCTTCGCGAGGCCTGTGGAGGCACGCCCGATTCGTCCTAGGGCTGGTGTGTCCCCACCCTCCGACTCGAATCTAGGTACATCGACGTGCTTATCGCCTTGCGGCTCGCAATAGTCGGGTACGCCGATGCGTAGTAGCGAAGTGCTTCAGAGCTCAACTTCACGTCGCCATCGTCGAAGCATACCGCGAAATCCGGCCGCCTTCTCCGCTGAGAATGAGGACTGATAGGCGATGCAGTCGGTTCTGCGGTCACACGCAGCAGAACCATCCCCCGCTACGACGCGATACCCGTTAGGATGCCGTTGACGAACGGGAGCATGCCCTTCGGCCCCGAGTCCCAGTCCTTCATGTGGACCGTCGTGGACTTGCTCAACTCGAACACCGCTTCGACGATCTTCAACCGGTCCTCGAGTGGAAGCCCCGCGCCCATGATGATGACGTCAATCGCGTCGCTGGCCATCCTCGCTCGGACGTCTTTCACGTTCGTGCCGCTGAAGAGCTCAACGTCGACGGAGAGTTGGTCCTGGACCGTGTCGAGGACAATGTTGGTACGTCCGAGTAGCATCACTTTTATCGCCATTTCGAGTCTCCTGTATATGCTTGGATAGTCTGACGTTCATTCCGCTGACGTTCCATCGCGCTGCTTCTCGCTCCCAGATCGCGCTGCGTACCCGGGCCGATGCAAATAAATATATCCTCGTCGCAGTGATTCTGCGAGAAGCAAAGGTCCTGGCTGCTCCCCTCGGTTCAGCCGCGCCTCTGCTTTTGGAGCTCCCGAAGGGAGAGATTCAGGAGAACGATCGTAAGTGCTCCCGCTGGCCCGTGTTGACTCGGAAAGCCGCATGATCTCCGGCTACGCGAGCGGAAAACACGACCTCGCCACGCCGCGCAGCGAGCACAGCTTTCACGAGGTACTCGGCTGGATTTAGATCGCTGAGCTTTGCGGTTTCCAGCAGCGTGTAGAAGATCGAGGCGACGTCGGTGCCGCGCTGTGACTTGCTGCCGTAGTGATTCTTGCGCCCGACCACGCGCGTCAATCGAGCCCACCTTTCAATGCTGGGTAGGGCTGCGCGGCCGGCTACGCTGGAGGAGGCACTCCAGCTCTACAACAACGACACCGTTGCGCGAGGGGAGCAGCTCTTCCAACGGAGTCGCGCTGCGGCCCGCGCCTTTGCGCCGGAAGGACGCCCAATTCCGTCTCCCCAGCGGCTGCTCCGAGACCTCATACGTCAAGCAGCCTTGGAGATTTCGGGCGATTAACGGGCGCTTCGTCCGTCGTCGTCTCGAGGTCGATGACGGAAGCGCCGCCGCCGGTTCGAGGCGGCCCAAGGCTCTTGAAAGTCCAATCCGCTCAGCACCCCTAGGTTTTTCTGGACACCACCGGGGCACGGCTCCAGGAACTATTCTATGAAAGAATTCCCGGCTCGATGGGCGCCCGCGCACCCCGATCGCATCCAGCTCTACTCCCTCGCCACCCCCAACGGCATGAAGATCGGCATCGCCCTCGAAGAACTCGAGCTGCCCTACGAAGCCCACCGAATCGATTTCGGGGAGCGCGATCAATTCCACGCGGACTTCGTCGCCATCAATCCGAACTCAAAGATCCCGGCCATCATCGATCCGACCGGCGCCGAGCCCTTCGCGATCATGGAGTCCGGCGCCATTCTCATTCACCTGGCCGACAAAGCCGGGCGCCTCCTCCCATCGTCGGGCGCGAAGCGAAGCGCGGTGCTCCAGTGGCTCTTCTTCCAGGCAGGCAGCATTGGCCCCATGTTTGGTCAGTTCGGGCATTTCCATAAGTTTGCGGCGGACAAAACCAGCGACACCTACGCGAACGAGCGATACACGACGGAAGCCAAGCGCCTCCTCGGCGTGCTCAACACGCGTCTGGCTGACAACGAATACCTCGCAGGCGAATACTCCATCGCGGATATTGCTACGGCGCCTTGGGTTGCGGCACTCGACTACTACGAAGGTCGCGATGTGCTTGGCTACGATGAGTTCGAACACGTCGAGGCGTGGAAGAAACGCTGTCTTGAGCGACCCGCGGCGATACGCGGCATGCAAGTAACCCCGTTCTGAGAGGGGCATCAGAAGCAGTATGAGCGGTGTCGCGCTCGTGGAAGCATTCTGCGACATGCAGGACAACGACTGCGATGGTCTATCAAGTCCACCCTTGCGTGTGGGATGGAGCTGCTTGAAGTGCACCCAACAAGTGCGTAGGCCCCGCTCATTCCCGAGTTAGAAGCTTAGCCCACTCGTTCGCAGTCGGCCGTCGATCTGGCAGACGCTTCCGTCGCTGGGGTTCTGCAAGGTCACGCCGCTGAACGTGACGTCGAGCATACCAGCGCTCTCATCGTACGTAGCGACGTTCAGAGTGCCGCCGATGGGGTCGGCGATTTCCCCCGTGAGCACGCCGGAGGAGTCCATGGCGATGTTGGTCCAGGTGGTGCCGCTCACGATGTTGATGACGGCGCCGGTGTCGACGCGATGCTGGGTCCCAAGGCTGACGCTCCCGCGTTCATCCTGGAGGGCGAGCTGAATGCTGCCGAAGGAGCCCGCGCCGGTTGAAGAGATGGCGATGGACTCGGCGTTTCGGACGACAACAACGTCGCCGCTCAGATCGGGGGCGCAGCCAGCGAAAGTTAGCTCCACCATGGCCAAGGAAGGAACATCGGGGCCCGGGACGTCCGGCGCAGCATCACTCTGAGCGGCATCCGCAACAGCAACATCCGCGCTTGCGTCGACAAAGCCGGCGTCGATGCCGGCAGCATCTGGAAGAGCGGCGTCTGAGGTGGAAGCGTCAATGGCGATTCGGTCGTCGTCGCCACACGCCACGGCGAGAAGAACGAGGAAGCAAAGGCGGTTCATCGCCGGACCCTAGCAGACCTCCGAAAGCGACAAATAGGCGGGCGTCGCGCGGCATGACCACTACGATGCGCTCCGATGGACACCCTCGACCATATTCGCGTCGTCCTGGTCGAACCAGAGCACCCCGGAAACATCGGCGCCGCAGCGCGCGCTATGGCGAACATGGGACTTCGCCATCTGGTCCTCGTCTCCCCAAACGACTTTCCTAGCTACGAGGCGAACGCGCGCGCATCAGGCGCGCCGACGTTGCAGCACGCGCGTGTCGTCGAGACACTGGACGAGGCCCTCACGGACTGCACGATGGTCATCGCCGCGAGCGCCCGGGTTCGCACGATCCCGTGGCCGCAGCAGAGCGCAGGAGAAGCGATGGGCACGCTCATGAATCACCCGGGTCAGTCCGCCCTCGTGTTTGGGCGCGAAAGCACGGGGCTCACCAACGAAGAGCTCGACCGCTGCCAGTTTCAGACTCGCATCCCCGTCGACGAGGCCTTCTCCTCCATGAACCTTGGGTGTGCCGTCAGCGTGCTTCTCTACGAGCTGCGCCGCCAAGCCCTCGCGGTCAGCCCCGTTATGCCTTCGCCCGGAGAGCCAGAGGACCTCGCGACCTCCTCCGACCTGCGTCATTTCTATGACCACCTCGGGACCATTCTCGACCGCTCGGATCCCGGTGGTCGCTTCAGCAACCGGCTGCGCGTTATGACTCGCATCTTCAATCGTGCCTCGGTGACGAGCTTGGAGATTCGATTGCTTCGCGGAGTCCTCTCTTCCATCGACGCACAACTGAAAGACTGAGCCTCCTCAAAGCAAGTACACAGCGTGACGCCTGGTTGCTAGACACCGGACACCCGATGTACATCCCTTCGCACTCACGGGCAAAACAAGGGTAGTTCAAGCCCGGCACAGCGCTTGCTATGTGTGTCGTCGTGCCTGACCATTTTCCACATTCGTCCTCGCCAGTCCCACAGGGCGAAGACCCCATGAGACCTTTGTTGTTGGAGCAAGAGCGATGAACCCAGGATGGTATTATTGTCAGGGCGATCCACCCAACACTCTTCGCTACTGGAATGGACGCCAGTGGGTCGGGGCGCCGCAGTATCCCGCGCCTCAGCACTCTGCCCCCCAACACTCTGCCCAGCAGCATCCCGCAGTCGCGCAGTCTTCGGACGTCCAGCTCCCGGGCATCGGAACGCTCGCTGACCCAGGCCTCCGCCTCGTCGCTCGTCTCATCGACATCGTAATTCTCGGCTGCGCGAGCTACGCCATCAATGCCGTCATTGGGATGTTTGCCGCGGACCGCGCAATCGCAGGAATCTCAGCGAACGGATTCAACGGAGTCGTCGACGCCTTCAGCACCTTCGGCGTGATGATGATGGTGAGCGCCATCTTCGCCGTCGGGTTGAGCATGGCCTATGAGGTGGGCTGCACCATGCATTTTGGCGCGACGCCCGGGAAGCTCATGTTTGGCTTCCGCGTCGTCGATGAGCACGGCAAATCGCCGCTCGCATGGCAACCGGCGATCGTGCGCTGGATCCTCTTTGGCATGCTCATCCTGGTCGCCCGCATGCCCATCGTCGGGTTCATTGGTGCCCTCGGCCTACTGGTGCTGAGCATCCTGGGTCTTGTTCTGATCCTCACCTCACCGAAGCGCCAGGCGCCGTGGGATGTGCTGGCCAAGACCTACGTCATCGCGAGGGGCACAAACACAAACGCCACCGCACCTTGAAGTGCGATGGAGTCGTGTCGTTTCCAGACCGTCGTTCGACGCTGATACTTCACTCCGTCGTGGTCAGAGACCGAGGAGTCGATCGAGCGTCGCACGTACGGTGACCAGTTCGTCACTCACCCCGTACTCACGGTGAACGATCACGCCCTGCGAGTCGACGATCAGGGTCGCAGGGAGCGAACCGTCTGGGAAGTAGATCTGCGTAACGCCCTCTGTGTCGTAGACCACAGGGTTCGTGAGCTCGTACTGTTCGACCCACCGGTTGCAGAACTCACTGGTGGGCTCCGCAAGGTTGTTGTCTTGGATGACCGCCACCACGACCCGGACGCCATGTTCGGCGTACCCGTCAACCAGGTACTCCTGCATGAGAGAGGCCTCCAAGCGACATGGGCCGCACCAGCCTGCCGCTAGGGAGACCACGGTGAAGGTGGCGTCGCAGAAGCCCTCGGTCTCGCCATAGAACTCAAAGGGAACGTCCCCGCACGTGGGCATCGTGAAGGGTAAGAAGCTGCTCCCGAGGCTGGTCCCGTAGGGCGACCCGGGATCGCCACAGACCGGGCCCACGTCTGAAGTCCCGCCATCGATGACTATGTCCGGTCCCGCATCCATGCCGGCGTCTTCCGGTGCCGCGTCCGTCACAGGAACCTCCGAATCGAACGGGCCAGAGTCAGAGGCCGGAGTCGATCCGTCGCACCCCGCGCTGAGAAGAAGTAGTAGTGCGGCTATTGGTGAGATCGCATGCATCGCTCAGCTCCGTAATTGGTCAGCGACGCTCACAGCGGATGCCATCGACACACTCGTACTCGCTCGGACATCCGGCACGAGCACATTCGCCGGGGACGCAGATCCCATTGTCGTAGGTCGCGGTCGTGGAGTTGAGTGCGAACTCTTGCAGGCAAACGTAGCCGGCGCGGCAGTCGCTATCGCCCTCACATTGCTTGAGGCAGGTGCCCAGGTCGCCGACCGCTTGAGTTCCGCCGGCAGGTATGCAGACAGCGTCGCCTGCGCAGGTCCCTTGGGGCAGGCGGTCCCCACGAAAAAAGCTCGATGTGGTGTACCCGGCGGGCAGGACACAAGGCGCGGTGCACGCTCCGCCGATCCAACTCCCGTCGACGGGGTCCTCCTCCCGACACTGGTCGCTGGCGCAGTCATCGGGTCCGCCGCACGGCTCTCCGGTAACAGCGCCGGTAACGGCTGCCTCGCTGCACCGACCGGAGTAGCGGTTGCAAACCGTTTCGTCTCCGCACTCCTCGTCACTTGAACAGACGGCGATGCACGTGCCGGCCACCTGACATGTGTACCCTGGACGACCGCAGTCGAGGCCGTTTAGACAGCGACGCTGGCAGTAGCCTTGCGTCTCTCCCACTTCGGTCACGCAGTCGTGGTAGACGGCGCCGTCGTCGCAAACGGTGCGGTCTTCACAAGGAATCGCGCAGTTGCCGCCGGGCCATCCCTCGCTCGCGGGACGACAAAAAGCGCCCTCTCCCGGACACTGGCTGTCTTCGACGCAGGGGCCGAACAACGCGCTTGGTCTCAACACAAACGCGTCCACTCCAACATCGGGGGCATCGCGACCCCCGTCGGTGAGCTCTTGGTCCGTGGGCTCTCCGTCGGCGACACCCCCGTCTACCGTTCCAGCATCCGCCGTTCCGGGGTCTGCTGTGCATCCTGCGACAAAAAGTGCCGCCGTGAGACATGCGCCAACGAGAGAAGAACGAAGGCGTGGTGAACACACGCGAGCAATTCGGAAGATACCCAAGATTAGTGAGTGTGTTACCGTCGATGCAACGATGTCAACGGGAGGTGCCTATCTCTTCCAGAGAACTTCGGAAGCTCCACACGAGGCAGCACCAATTTCAACCCCGTCCCCTTGGGTCTCAAGACTCGCGTCTCACGCGGTCTTCATCACTTTCTCCCTTGGCTTCATCGCGTGCGGCACCGAGTCGCCGAGTGATGATGTGGGCGTCGACTCGGGCGCGGATACGCTGAGTCCGGACGGAGCGACGGACGCAGGTCCAGGTACGCCCGACATAGGCACGCCCGACATAGGCACGCCCGATGGCGGCGCACCAGACAGCGCTGTCGACGCTGGGCCTGGATTTGCGTGCGACTCACCGACCCGTCTAGACGGCGTCGTTGATGAGACGTTGAGCCTGTCGTTTGACACGACGATGACCGAGTCGAGGCCACGCGACCTCGGACCTGAGTGCGGAAATCCGGCAAGTGAGCTTCGCTGGGCGCCGCAGGAGGTTGTCGAGCTCCACATTCCTGGAACCGGCGCGGTCAGCGTCGAGCTCGACACGCGTTTCGACGGAGACACGGACGCCAACTTCAACACACTTCTGCAGGTTCGAACGGAGTGTGAGCGCTTGCCCGCCAGCTTCCCGCCATCATGCTTCGATGAGGATTCTTCACCCGACTACCGCTCGCACGGAGGCTTCTCCGCCAACGGGGGCGACGTCGTGTTCATCGTCGTCACGGGGTATAGCGCTCCGCCGGCTATCCAAGGAACCGTCGATGCCGGGAGAGTGCGCCTCGACGTCACCGTGCGTGCGACCACCACCCCTACAATCAACTCCGCCTCGGTTTCGATTTCAGTCGAGGACGACGTGCTCATCGTGGTGACGGGCAACGACGCGTCCGCCGATGCGGCAGGGGTTGCTCTCAATTTCTACAACGTTGACGGGTTGCTCGACATCTACGGCGACGGCGCGGCGACCTTGGACGGTGACGTGTTTACCGTGCCCTTCGACTCCATGCCGACCACGGCCGATTTTACCGGCACAGCGGTCATACGCTCACTGGAGGTCAACCTCGGCGGCTATCTCCGTAGCGCCGAGGCGACTCATGTAGCGGTTCGCGTGTACGACACTGGCGGGGCACTAAGCGACGTTCTGATGGTGGAAATCACAGAGGGGATGGGCGTCGGACTGGGTGAAGCCTGCGACGAACGAGCCCTCTGCCGTCCGGACACGTACTGCATGGCGGGCGTATGTGCGCCATCAGAAGTGGTCGCTGCAGCATGCGCCGCGGCGACCGACCTTGCTGTAGTGGCCGACGGAGTGCCGGTCACCCGACTCGGCATGACGGGTGCGGACGCTGGGAACTTTGCTCCCAACGATACATGTGTGCCACCAACATCCGCGAGCGGCGCGGAGGCCATCTACTCGTTCGACGTCCCGCCAGATACCATCGCGGACCTCATCCTAACGACGGACATCGCAGAGACCGGTGGGACTGACACGTTCGTCTACTTGCGTGCCGCGTGTCCCGACCCCGACACCGAGCTCGCCTGCAACGACGACCGGGTGGCCGGCGAGCTCCAGAGCGATTTGACCGTGCTTGATCTCAGTGAAGGCCGCTACTTCGTGTTCGTGGAAGTGTATGACGGAGTTCCAAGCGGCACCGCCCCCCACGGACTCCAGGTCATCTTGCGCCCGGTGCTGAGCCCCGGCGCCGCCTGCGACATCACCGGCAACGCGAGCCGATGCGCGGACGGCGCGTGCGCGACCGTGGCCGGCGGCGACTTCTGTCCGTAGCCGCCCGAAACGCCTGATGCCGGCGCGTTCCCTTCCGCCGCCACCGTGTCGGGTGGACGGTGGTGGTCGTCGAGCAGACCCTCGCCGGGTGGGCCTCATCTGAATGCGCGCCAGTCGAACACGAATACCGGGTAGGTCTTCGTGCACGCCGGTCTGCTTCATGTAATCTCCCACCCGTATGGACTTCTTAGCTGAGTACGGGATGTTTCTCGCCAAGGCCGTCACCATGGTGACTTCGGTTCTGGTCGTCGCCTTTGGCATCGCCATCCTTGCCTTTCGGCAGCGGAAGTCAGGGCGCCCGGAGATCGAGCTCACAATCCTCAACGACGAATTCGATCGAATGGAGTTTGCACTGAGTTCCGTGCAACTCGGGCCAGCCGGCCAGAAAATGCGCTTGATGGCCAATCGCAAAAAGGAAAGCCGCAAGGCAAAGGAAGAAAAGCAGTCGCTGAAACGCGGCGGTCAGCCGGACCTCCCCCGCCGTTTGTTCGTCTTGGATTTCGACGGTGATATTCGCGCCAGCGCCAATGACCACATGCGGCAAGAGATCAGTGCAATCCTGACGAGCGCGACCGCCGAGGACGAGATTCTTCTCCGCCTGGAAAGCGGCGGTGGCATGGTTCACAGCTACGGTCTTGCCGCAAGTCAGCTGCAGCGTGTGCGCGACAAGGGCATACCGCTGACGATCTCCGTCGACAAGATAGCCGCGAGTGGTGGGTACATGATGGCGTGCGTTGCGAATCAGATTATCGCAGCACCCTTTGCGATCGTAGGTTCCATCGGCGTCCTCGCACAGATCCCAAACTTGCATCGCTTGCTCAAGAAGAATGACGTGGACTTCGAAGTCCTCACCGCCGGCGAGTACAAGCGCACCCTGACCGTGTTCGGTGAAAACACCGAGAAAGGCCGACAGAAAATGAAGGCCGAACTCGAAGAAACCCATGGACACTTCAAGGACTTCATTCGGGCGCAAAGGCCGAAACTTGACGTGGACGCGGTCGCCACCGGCGAACACTGGCTCGGCACCAAAGCGCTCGAACTTGGCCTTGTGGACAAGCTGCAAACGAGTGACGACTACCTGATGGAGTCGCGCAAGGACCGCGACATTATTCGTGTTCGTTATCGCCATAAGAAGAAGCCGGGCGAACGCCTGGCGCGGCTCTTCTCTAGCTTCCGCAGCGTTCAAGAGAAAAACACCCGTGACCTCGACAAACCCCTCTTGATGTAAGCGCCACGGGAGTACACGTGAGAACGAGCAGACGATTCGGCGGAACGCACCGGCGGCGTGTCGAACCCCTACACGGCCTGGGAACCTACTGATACTCTCGCATCATGTCGGAACCCTACTGCGTTCTCTTGCGCGCACAGATCACGCGAGAGCGCGTCGCGGAGTACTTGCTATCGACCACAAAACCCGCCGCCACGTACGACGATTGGACGAAGTGCACCGGATTCATTGATGTGGCGTCTGTCGCGGATCGCATGGACGCCTGGCTTGTAAGCCTCGATGCCCGCACCGGAGCAACGTATGGGGACGCGTTCGAAGCGTACAGGCGACAGGCCATGGAGCCATCGTTCTTCCGCTTCTACTACGACGACACGCACGGGGTTCTGCACCAAGCAAGCCTCCTCTACGCCCAGGGCGCGAGTGAGCTGGTCGCTCACCTGTGCGTCGCCCGCGGCATTGGTGAGTTCCTTCGCGACGACGAGACGGGAATCATCGCGGTGCACGATCCGTTCATCGGCAATGGTACGGCCGGAGCTATTTCGCTCGCCGCGGGGCAGTCACAGGTGGTCGACATCGACGCGCAGGTCGAAGCGAAGGTGGGCGCCATGGTCGCCGAGCTACCCACCCTCGCGTCTCTCGAAAACGACAAGGGCCGGGATGAGCTCGACACGTTTCTCTCGTAGCTTTCGTCGGAGGCGAACCCTCTGATCGTCTCTTGGCGCCTGGGGTGAGCACGGCTGCGTTGCCGGACCGAAGCAGAACGTCTATGGGCCGTCGATGCAAAAACTAGGGCTCAAGAGCGGAGCGCTGGCGTGGGTGCTCGTAGCCTGTTCCGGCGGCAACACGCGCCCCTCGACGCCGGACGAGCCCGCGTCGATGTGCGAAGCGGAGCTGACGAGCGAAGCGTTCCGCGAGACCCTCGCCGACCTTGAACGCATGGGGCGCATCGAGACGTGGCCCGACTATCGTCTCGGCGATCACGACATCATCTTCGAGTGGCTTGGAGAGGACTCCCACTGCTTTGCTCACTGGTCTCAGGGCGAGGTCGTCGCCGTGGCGGATCAGGCCGAGCCCATGCATCTGATGCTTGGCATCTTTGGGTTCGTCATCACGGACTACGCGGACAAGAGCGCCGAGCAGAGAATGGGCGGCTTCCTCGTCGGCGACGTTCCACCGAGCATCATCGCTTCGTTGCGTGCTCAGAACGCGAAGGCGGCACTGGCCTGGGTCATGAATCCCGAACACATCCTCGCGGAGCATCCACTGGGTGCAGCCATGGCGGAAGACCCGCGGCTTTGGCGAGCCTTTCTCATCGCCCACGAATCCGTTCACGTGAACCTCCAGTTCGCGCGCATGTTCGGCGGCGACACACGGCACGACTATCCAAGCTGGTCCGTGCAGCCGGACCGCGCGGCGCTCATCGCGACCTGCTTTGAGGGCGAATCCGCCCGCGCTCTTCACGACCAGGAGATGACGGAGAACGCCGACGCGGTGCGTGAAATCTTCGCGGGGCGCGAGGACGAGGCCCGCGAGCATGCGCGGCGCTTCGCGGAGTTGCGACGGGAGCGCTACGCGGCCCTCGGTGACGCGCGAGTGCCGGGACAAGCCGACGTGCAGCACACTTGCGAGCAGGCAGAAGCCATCTGGGAGCTCGACGAAGGCGTCGCGGACTACGTTGCGGCGCGTGAGCTCATCGAAGGCGGAATCGCAGAGCCCACGTGGTTCATCGACCGCATCCGCGAACGCAATAGCCAAGACGCGTCGTTCTACTACTCGGGTTCGGGCCAGCTCGTCTTTCTGTGGAAGCTCGACCCCGAGCTCCTCGAGCAGACGCTCGGCGCCATCCTGAGAAGTGAACGCCCCGAAGATGGGATCTTCGGACAGTTCGAACAGCTCCTAGGCGGCCCTACGGAAGCAGTCGAATAGTACGCGAACCCGCGACCTTTATCGCCGGCGCTTGCTCAACGCCAGACAGCAATGGACTTAACCGCCGCCACCGTCTCCCGCGTTTCAGCCGGCGATGGAGGTCGGTCCTCCTTCGGACCTAAAGCACGCGACTCAACACTCGATGATGTGCACAGCGAGTCCGCCTCGAGCGGTCTCCTTGTACTTGGTCTTCATGTCGGCGCCGGTCTGACGCATGGTCTCGATGACCTGATCGAGACTCACCTTCTGCTGTCCTGTGCCCCGAAGGGCGAGGCGCGCCGCGTTGATGGCCTTCACAGCGCCCATGGCATTGCGCTCGATGCACGGCACCTGCACGAGTCCGCCGACGGGATCGCAGGTTAGACCTAGGTTGTGCTCCAGTCCGATCTCCGCCGCCGCTTCCACTTGAGCTGGGGTCCCGCCGAGGACCTCGCACAAACCCGCCGCGGCCATGGCGCAGGCCACGCCCACTTCCCCTTGGCAGCCCACTTCGGCGCCGCTGATGGACGCGTTGGTCTTGGCGATGAGGCCGATGGCCGCCGCCGTGAGTAGAAAGCGCCGAACGCCTTCGATATCACTGCTGGGGCTAAAGCGTTCGTAGTAGTGAAGGACCGCCGGGATGATCCCCGCGGCGCCATTGGTCGGCGCCGTCACCACACGGCCTCCAGCGGCGTTCTCTTCGTTCACCGCCAGCGCGTAAAGGTTGACCCAGTCGAGGACCCGGAGGGGATCGCCTTCGGCTTCGTGGCGGAGCTGCCGGAGAAGGTCTGGCGCTCGGCGTCGCACCCGAAGCCCGCCGGGGAGAATGCCTTCTCGCTCGCAGCCGCGCTTCACGCAACCCTTCATGACGTCCCACAAGCGGTCGAGGCGCGCGTCGATCTCCGCGTCGTTTCGCCAGGTGTTCTCGTTCTTGCGCATGAGCGTCGAGATACAGAGCCCGTGCTCGGCGCACTGGGCGGCCAGCTCATCCCCCGAGCCAAAGGGGTACGCGACGGAGGCTGCTTGGACGGCGATCACCTTGTGGGTCTCGTCGAGGACAAAGCCGCCACCGACGGAGTAGTAGATGCGCTCTTCCAACGCTTCTCCGCTCGCGCTCGAGGCCGTGAAGCGCATGCCGTTGGGGTGACCTGGAAGGCTCTTTCGCTTGTGGAAGAGCAGGTCTTCACGAAGCACGAAGCGGATAGTGACAGCCGTCTCGCCCGTCTCCGATTCACCGCCGAGGCGCACTTCTTTGGCCGCCTGGACGTCTTCCATGCGTGCGGGAACCACATCGGGGTCGATGTGCTCAGGATCGTAACCCAGAAGCCCCATCACCACGGCGCGGTCGCTGCCGTGGCCGCGTCCCGTGGCTCCAAGGGAACCGAAGAGCTCGATGCGCACACGCGTGACCTTCTCGAGCACTTCGGCGGTGCGAAGACGCTCCACAAACAAGCGCGCGGCCCGCATCGGGCCCACCGTGTGCGAAGACGACGGACCGATGCCGATACTGAATAGATCAAAGGCGCTCACCTGCATGGCGGCAGCATACCTGTCCTGCTCTTGGGCGACTAGATAAGCAAGCTGCACTGTATCCCGCTTGGATACGGTTTCTTTCCTCGACGAGAGGCCGGGAGTAGGCGCGCTGCTAGCTTCACTTCATGGCAAGACGAGCCCTCCTTTCGTTCACTCTGTCTGTACTTGTGTTGACGTCCGGCTGCGCGAACTCGCGCGTCGTTGGCGATGTGCAGCCCGTTGCACGGCTGTGCTGCGAAGACGCGTGCATGGAAGGGCTGAACCGCGGAAACATCTGCGGCGTCTCCTATTGCGCCGACCGTCCGTACCCATTGTGCCAATCCCTCGACCTGCCAGGCGAAGAGTGCGCGATCCTCTACTCCAACTGCGACGAAGGGGGCGATTGCCCAGCCGACGAGGTGTGCCGCACCGCGGAAGACGGCGGGAACTACTACGCTTGCCAGCCGCCTATCGAGCACTGCGACTACCCGGACACACTCCTGATCGGCTGTCGCTACGCGTGCCGAGGCGACGCGGATTGCCCGCCTGGTGCATCCAGGTGCGTCATCGACGGCGCAACCGAAGGCGCCTGCGGAGAGGTCGGATTCTGCGAGTCCTGAGCCCGTCATGGGGGCGCAAATCAGGTCCGTATTCTCGACTTTGCGGAAAGCGAAAGCGCTTGGCGGCGGAGATGCCTTAGGGCGCGAGCGGGTGCGCTTCCGTGAGGAAGGGCGCGTAGTTCAGCGTACCGAGTGATGGGTCGTCGGCGTCGTCGAAGATGAGCGCGTCGATTTCCGCGGGGTCCGTGGTGCACCAGTGGTTGTTGGGCAATTCGATGTCTCCAGATCCCGAAACCACCACGATGGGCGAGCCGGTCGTTGAACACAGCGAAGACTCTGTTCCGACGAAGGGTGGAAACCCTCCTGTGGTCACCATAATCGGGAGGTCGATGAGCGTGCTGTGCACGATGAAATACGGAAACGCCGTTGTTCCCCCAACCCCCTGCAAGTAACTCCTGTAGGCACTGAAACGCTGAAATCGCCCGGGGAAACCACGAACCGTTGAGCCGATGATCTCATTGTCCGACGACGGGAAGTCCTCCGGATCTACGATTTCAGAGTCGAGCAAAGCCAAGCGGGACGACCCGTACCGGCCACCGACCACTCGTGTTCCAACAAACGTGACCGCAGAACCGTTCGTTACCTCCAAACCCGTCGCCTCAACGTTGCAGTCAACACACGTGAACCTCGGGCCGCTGGAGCGACTGAAAGCGAGCGCGTTGTTCTCAAACAAGCACGAGCGCGCACTGGCACCGCTGTCTATCGCCCGGCGCGCCCCTCGGACCTCGCAATGACTGAGGCTAATCCTTTGTTCGAAGGAAGAGCCTGTGGAGAGCCCTTCCCACGAAGTGGGCGAGGGGACGGGAGACGCCGACTCAAAAACGACGGGGGCCGCGTCTGTGCCGTAGGCGCTGAGCCTTCCGAGGACCGAAAAACCAGCGCCCGGCTGAAACCGAAAACGAGTCCCCGGCCCGACGGAGAGACTTGCCCCGGAGTCGATGACGACGATGCCATCGACGAGGATGTCCCCTCCACCTTGCCAGGCGGTGTGAGCCTCGATGACGCCGCTGAGGGTCGTGGGAGGCATGACCTCCGGAATGCAACCGCTCGCACCTGCGCAAAGCGAACCGGCGGCGCAAGTGCCTTCGTCCGTCGCGCCATCACAGTCTTGGTCGGCGCCATCGCAGACCTCGGTCATGCCTGGGTTCTTCAGCGGGTCGTCCACCCATTGATCGGAACAGTCACCGGTGACTTCGGCCACTCCCGGTAGGCCACGGCAAAGCAGCTCCGGCACGCTCAAGACGCTGATCCCGCTGTTGGCGCGCTCACCATACCCGTCGCCATCCCGGTCGATGTAGAGCCACTCCGTCAGGCCTTCGTCGGTCTCGCCGTCGCAGTCGTTGTCCATGAGCTCGCACGTCGCCTCATCCGCTTCGTAGTCCATGATCAGCGAGAGATCCGGAGCGACCTCGACACCATCCAAGCACTCGTTTCGTGAGCCCAGGCACACGCCGTTTTGGTTTGCGGCCAGACCGGTCTGCGGGTCCTCATCGATGTTGGGATCACAGTCGTTGTCCGCGCCGTCGCACAGCTCGGGCAGTCCGCCGCCGCGGGTGGGATCGTCGTCGTCGCAGTCGAGAGTCGTCGCGCCGTATCCTGCAGGCTGCTCGCAGGAAGTGATGCTCTCTCCTGGCACCCCAACGCCGTCACCGTCGGCATCGACATACCAGACCACGTTCGGGTCTTCGTCGATCTCACCGTCACAGTCTTGGTCGCGGCCACCACAGGGATCGAGGAGCCTCGCTGGGCTCATGGCTGAGTTGTTGTCATTGCAGTCAAGGTTGTTGTCGACGGCTCCGGGCTCGCAGCCAGGCACACGGTTTGATCCGTATCCATCGCCGTCGAAGTCCATAAACCAACCGTTCGGCGCCTCGTCGATCCCGTCGTCGCAGTCGTTGTCCTGCGAATCGCAGACTTCTGGTGCGTCCGGGAAAACTCGTTCATCGTTGTCGTTGCAGTCATCGGCGGGGAGCGGTCCTCCTTCGCAGTCGACGGAGTGCCCGTCGCCGTCCTGGTCGTCGCTGACGCCATCACAGTTGTCGTCGATTCCGTCGCAGAGCTCAGTGGCTCCTGGAAAGACGTCCGCGTTCTGGTCGTTGCAGTCGCCGTTGAACGCTACGTAGCCTACCGGCGCCGTGCACGCGGAGATCGTGTCGATGAACGAACCAAACCCGTCGCCGTCTTCGTCGCGAAAGAAAGGCTGACCGGGGAGCCCTTCGTCCATGATGCCGTCGCAGTCGTCGTCGAAGCCGTTGCACAGCTCCGACGCTCCCGGGTTCACGCGTGCATTCGTGTCGTCGCAGTCCTCGAAGTCGTTCCAGCGGTCGCGGTCCATGTCCGCGCCGGTGGGGATCGCGCGGCAGCCTACGGCGACGTCGCAGTATTGCTCTTCGCCACACTCGGCTTCTGCGGTGCTGCTTGAGGCGAAGCAGTAGCCATCTAGGCACTGGACGGCGCCGCACTCGACGCTGCCGCAGCTCTCGTCACTCTCGCACTGCGGCGCGCCGCACTCTTCGGGGCTCTCGAGGGTGCAGCGCGGGCTCACGCACTCGCCGGCGAGACACGCCGTGTCCGTGGCGTTGCCCAGAGCGGCGGGGCACTCCACGCCGCGGCACTCGCGACTGATGAGCGCAGTGACGATAGTGTCGCCGCTGACGGTGACGAGCACCGGCTGCGTGACGACGAGGCCGTCCATGGCGTCACGAAGGCGGACCTCGATCAACCAATCCCCGTCATCGCCTTCGAGGCGCGCGACTTGGGCGCCCTGGACGAAGTCGCGTCCGTTGATGCTGCGCGTCTCTTGCCGAAGCAGCTCGGTGCCGTCCTCGCTAAAGCGAAGCACCTCGATACGTTCGAACTCGATGCCCGGGATGAGGTCGGTGCGCAGCTCCACGAAGACTGAGGAGGCGGCTGGGGCGCAGGCACAGAGCAGGAGGAAGAGCGGAAGGGCTTGTTTCACGGCCCTATTCTAGCGGGCCAGGGCGAAATAGTACATCTCGTATGATGTTTTAGACTTGGGCGCCAAAGAGACAGCGCTGTACGGTGCGTCCACCAGCGGCGAGTAGGCCGGGCCAGTAAGACGAAGCGATCCTATTCTTGCAGACCCACGCGCCGCGCGGCTGTTCGCGCTGCCGACGGAAGCTCGCGCGAGCGCGGCAGGACCCGGACCTCGCATCGATACGCGCTCGCTTACCCGTCGCGCAGTGGGCGTTACTCGTGAAGCGAGGGAAGAGCGCTGCACTCTCCCCGTATATTCCCTTCGAAATGACACAACATGCGTATCAGGTCGTTCTCGAACACATCCAAGGCGATCACCGAGCTCGACGCAAAGCTTGGCCGATCGCCGTCGCCATTGGTCTCTCCATCGCCGCTAGCGCATGGTTCGGGTTGGCAAGTCGACGAGACGATCTGCAGTCGATCCTCATGATCCTTGGCGGGTGCATCGCCCTCGCGGGGGTCGCGATGCTTGCCTCCACCTTCCTGTCCCCCAACAGCCATAAGCTCGTCAGCGTGCTTCGAGACGAGCTCGACTCCGATCGCGGCGCGTTGAGCCTTGTCCCGGGTCACACGTGCGTAGGTCCAGGCCAACCCGATAGGTAAGTCAATCGAGCCCACCTTTTAACGCAGGGTAGGGCTGCGCGCGGCCGGCTGGGCTGGTTGGGCTAGTTGGGTCCTGATATTGTCGTTCCGTGCAATCCAGAACCTCCATTCGATACCCTGTAAGAACGCGCTCATCTTTGGCAAGCGCGAGGAAACGAGTACGCGACATGGTGGAGCTTGGGGGAAGATCTCGAAACCCACGCCTTGTCATCGCCGTGCTGTTCGCTCTCGTGGGCTGCGACGGAGCGGCTGGCGGTGCAGACTCCGGGCGGGACAGCTCGGTGGACGCGAACGTCATCGATTCGATGCACGACGTCGCCGAGCTTGTGGACGGCGACACCGGCGCCTCCGCGGACGGTGATGTCATTGACGGTGGAAACACCCCCGACAGCGGGCACGAGTTACGTTGCCCAGATCCGTGCGCAACCATCGTGGAATTGACTGCGGAACGAGCCGTTGTCGAGTTCACATTCTCACGAAATGGCCCGGCGCGCATCGTGTTCGGCACCGACGAGTCCTTCGGACAATCTTCCAGAGAGCAACTCTCGAGCGACTTCGGCTCAGCCGCGAGCCCTCACCGGCAGGTACTGAATGAGTTGTCGCCGAACACGGGCTACTTCTACCGCGTCGAAACACTAAGCGCACCCGACAACTGGGTGCCGCTTTCGCCCACACTCCAGTTTGAAACGCCGGAGAGCACGGATGTCCCTGAAGGATACCGACTAGTGCACCGTTCATCCAACGGCACGTTCGGAGATCGAGGTGTTGTTGCGAGGGGGATTTTCCATGGCCGAGAAGCGGCCTACGTGACGCACACCGCAGTCGAGCCGAGCAACATCATTGTGTACAACCGAATCGGCGACGGGCCGCGCAATGGGCTTGAAGGCGGCGGCGCGCGCGCGGGACTGTTGCGCGTCAAGATCTACTGTGAGGAGAACGCCTGCTGGAACGATGGAGGCGGCAAGATCTTGGGAATGTACGGTGGCAACGGTGCGGGAGGGTCAACGGTTGCCGGCGTTCAAACAACCCACGGTTGCCCGTCGCGCGACACACTGAGCTTGGACGGGGGTTGGTCCCAGCGACTGACCACGAACCGAACCCGTGGCGAAGTGGCGATGTATACCTACGAGCAGAATCGCTGTCTGCACAGCCCAGGAACCTCGGCTGACGGGGCGGTGTTCGGAGCCAATCGGCGACTCGACCCAGGTCTCACTTTGCCCGAAGGCCGCTGGGTGCAAGTCGAGATGGAAGTCACGATGAACGATGAGGGCGAGGCGAACGGCACAGGGAGCATCGTCGTGGAAGCCTCGTCGTTTACGAGGGACGGAATCCTGTGGCAATCGCGAAGCCGCGAGTTCGGTGTCGTGGGCTTCCTCCTAAGCCTTCAGTGGCAGGGGGCGACGGTCAGGGTTGGAAGCTCCATCGGCTTCAGCGACTTTGAGTTTTACGTCCAGGATTGGTAGGCGTGTAAAACCTTGCGCCGAGTCTCGACTCTGATGCATTGAAGAAGCGAACGCGGTTTGTCTCTCGCCTTTGCGACCGGCGGCGTCGCGCTGGTTACGCGGGACTGCTTTGTCGACATTTCGCATGACGATTCGCGCCGCGCGGTAGTGTCTCGCATCCAGGCCCAGGCTACATCGTTGGGGCCTTTTTCTGAACGAGACCCTGGTGCGTCGCCATCACGCCAAAGGGACACACGCAGTTGGCGGAAGTGGAAGACAAATATCCGAATGGCATGTCGCAGCCCGCTGTGGTCGTGCTCGACGATGAAGGTAACGTTCTGCTTCGCTGGGCCATCGACCGGAACGAGATGAACGGCGGAGGTGCTCTCGATCGCCCGTTGCCACCGGTGCTGTGGGCTGCGCTCCAAGCTGCCCGTGAAGGCGAGCCGGTCTCGTTGGAGAGCCCGCGCCTGGATCCCGCGTGGCTCAAGATAAATTACCCCGACGCGTACGCAATCTTCGAGGCCTGGATGGCTTCTCAGTAGTCGGAAACGAGACCCTTACGGAGTTGGAGTGCGTACGACGAGCGCGGTGACGATAGTGTCGCCGCTGACGGTGACGAGCACCGGCTGCGTGACCACGAGGCCGTCCACGGCGTCACGAAGACGGACCTCGATCAACCAATCCCCGTCATCGCCTTCCAGCCGAGCGACTCGGGCGTGCCTCGACTATGCGCGAGATCGCCTGCGACGCGCGGCGAAGAGCGCGAGCGCGAGACCAGCGAGGGGCACTCCGCCGTTGCTGGAATGCGAAGCCGAACATCCGGAGCTGTCCGCGATCATCACCGAGGGTGCTCCGGCGTCGAGGCCAGCCCCAGCGTCGGGCGCCCCTGCGTCGGGGGCCCCTGCGTCCATCTCGGTGACACCAGAGTCGGGGTTCCCAGCATCAGGCGCTCCTGCGTCCATGGCGGCCATGCCTCGCTCGCATTGGTCCGCGCGTTCGCCGCAGATCCATCCTTCGTTGACCGCGCTGCAGTCGCGGTTGCAGCCACCGCCGGCGAGGCCTTCGCCGTCGTCGCACTGTTCGCCGCGCGCTTCGTCCTTCCAACCGTCTCCGCACGCGGAGCTCATGCAGCTTGAAGGTTGATGTTCCCATGGCACTTGCCCACCGGTACAGCCGTTACGTTCGCAGACCACGAATCGTCCCTCGGCACAATCGGAGTCCGCGATTCCGCAGCCACAGTCGCAGATTTCATCCCCGTACTGAGCAGCGTCACAACGCCAACCCGCCGGTTGAGCACTTGCGCTCAAAGCGAACCCGCTGACGACCCAAAAAGGGACGCTCCACACAACCATAAGCGATAGGGATTTCATATGAGATTTGTCTTTCGCGAGAACGTAATCAGAGAGGTGCACGAACCAGCGAGCCAAACGTCGCTGGTCCCAAAGTCGCTAGTCCGGAAGGAGCCCTGCGCGTAAAGTCTCAAGGGCGATCTGCGTCTCAGCGAGGACACGCGGGCTGATACTTTGGGTTGCACCGAACCAACCAAACATGCGCTGGTTTCGGGTGTCGTCGTATGCCGCGGAGACACGCTCAGGCGCGCTCTCACGGGTGGCGAAACGCAGCCCAGTAGTGGCGACATGACACGAAGCGCAGTCGACGGTTCCGGGATTGTGCTCCGCAGGATCGAGGAGTCTCTCAAAAGCGAAGATGGCTGACGCGCGCTCCTCGGCGGAGACCGAAGGGCGACGTTCGGCATCCAGGTAGGCTGTGACATCCGTTTCGACCTCCGGCTCGGGAAGAATCGTGGCCGAAAGTCCGGTGGTTCCGCCGGTGCTCGTCATGTGCTGCTCTTCGAGTTCGTCGGCCCCGGGGACTTCAATTCGAGTTGCGACGCCGTCCAGAAGATCGAAACCACCCAGTGTCCACGCTTCATCCGACGCGTGGACTGCGATGAAGGTGACTCGCGTTAAGCGCTCCGCCCCGACGCGTGCCAGAACAAGCAGCGAAGCTTGTACCGGATCGGCGACGACTCCAACGGCGGGTGCTCCGCCCGACTGAGCCCGGAGCGCTCGAAGCTCCTCGGCGAGCTCTGCGACTTCCGAAAGCGGCATCGGGTAGAAAGCATGGATCGTCGCGTCACGCGTGGTGGCGCCGGCTCCGTCGTCGAACACGGGCTGAAACACGAGGCGGACTTGCGGCGAACAAGCCATCGGTGCGGCGCCCTCTGTGAAACACGGATCTAGCCTGACCCCGACCACTTTGAGGTTGGCGTACAAGTCGTCGGGCTCATCGACACGGGTAGGCGCTTCGAGCATGTCGAACACTTCACGTGGGAGTACGACCCCGTGGCCACCTTCGCTCGTTGCGCCCAGCGCCATGTCAGACGCGAGGGGAATCAGGAACGACATGTCGTTCGCTTCGGGAAGGGGTGTCTCGGCTCCGCATCCGAGGATGAACAAGATGATTGCGGAGCGTTTCATCCATTCGGAATGCCGTACTTGCACGAACCGGTCAAGGGTGGTGCATGTTGGTCGAGAGAGAAGGCAAAGGTCTTGTTCGAGCCAAGCGTCCGCCAAGCGCACGAGAAAGGCCTCATCGGGAGTCTCCCGTCTTCCGTCGACGCATGTCCGCGGAGTTCGTCCGTCCCGGCGAAACCGAAGTGCTCCGTGCGCCTAACGCCCGCGGGTGGGGCGCACGACAGATGGCCACCGGCGTCGTTCTATGGGCCGCGCTTCTGCTCGGCGACCAAGTGTTGTTCCAGGTAGGCCTTGCGAGCGTCCTCATCCGCCAGGTGCTCGATATAGTCGCCAAGGTCATGGACGGCGCCTTCATTGAGATCCCGTCGTTTCTGGTACTGGCGGTGCCTGCGGCGGCGGCGTTGATCGCCGTGCTCTAGAACACATCATCAGCGCGCCCCTTGGAGAGCGCATGCTCCACAGGGATTCTAGGCCTCAACAATTCCAATTAGGTCATTTCGGCGCACGTGTACTAACTCATCTGTGCACAAGTAGCCTGAACCTTGCTTGACGGAGTCTGCCTCTCTGAGCCCTGTGCGCTAGACTGCTTTCGTGCGCGCCCTCTGCTGCTGATCGCTTGCGGTGCGCCCGTCGCCGTCCCGGTGGCGCCCATCGATCACGACGGGGACGCCATCGTGGGTGACGCGGCCCAGTGCCCGAGCGAGGCCGAGGACCGCGACGGTTTCCAAGACGACGATGGGTGTCCTGAGCCAGACAACGACGAGGATCGAATCCTCGATGCCATCGATGCCTGCCCCGACGAGCCCGAAGACCGCGACGGATTTCAAGATGAAGACGGGTGCCCGGACGTAGACAATGACGGGGATCGAATCCTCGACGTGGACGACTCGTGCCCTTGTCGCGCGGAGACTTACAACGGCACGGATGACGAAGATGGCTGCCCCGACTGCGGGCTCGTGTTGTTGGTCGATGACAGGATCGTCATCCGGGAGAAGCTCTCCTTTGCGGCGGACTCGTCCGACATTGCGCCTGCGGGCTTGCCCATCATCGACGCGGTGGCTCAGGTGCTCCTTCAATTCGACACGGTTCATCTCGTAGCGGTCCAAGGGCACGCTGCGCGGGGCGAGCGCCGGCCTTCACAGATCGGCGATGAGAGAGCCGCGAGAGTGGTCGCCGAGCTTGTCGCGCGCGGAGTCGCGCCGGAGCGCCTCGTCGCCGAAGGGTTTGGAAGAGAGCACCCCATCGCCGCGGGTCGCAGTTCGGAAGCACGGGAGACCAACCGCCGCGTCGAGTTTGATGTGCGCGAATGGGATCGTCCGCCAATACGCCACGCGCACTGCAGCGGACAGCCCATCGCCGGCTGCGGCCCTTAAGAGGCAAGCCCCCTAACGGCACAAACGTTCAATTAGTTGCTCCCGTCGCCTCACCCCGAGAAGCCGATAGGCACGCGATAAATGCTGTTTGACAGTATGGGGCGAGAGGCCGAGTTCCTCAGCGACCTCCTTCGTCGTCAAGCCGAGCGCGATCAGCTGGGCGACCTGGCGTTGACGCGTTGAAAGCACACTCAGGTTTACGGCCCCGAAGCTGCCAAGGGGAGCATTGAGGTAAACTAGATCCCCAGACGACCCTTCGAGTCGAGCCACTCGCCATGCGTAGTTTCCGATGACGGCTCTAGCGTGTCCTTTGACGGCTGCGAAGCGAACGGATTCACGAACACGGCGTCGCCGGTCGCGCGTGAGCCAGTGGCCCACTTGATAACTGTGCGCCACCACCGCGCCTGACAGGTTACAGACAATATGTGCAGCAGCTCCTTCAAGGATGTGCTTCTCGTCTCGATGTGCGGCGGTGAGACATCGTATCCACCGCTTTTCGTATGTGCGTGCGAGCCGGAGCTCGTGGGGTTTGAAGGTGGGAGCGTCTGCCCACCGCACCGCACCGAACCAGCCGACGCACAGGGCACCGTCAAACACCAACATGCGTATCGTATCGCTAAGCCCCAATGGCTCATACACTTGTCGATGCGCCTCTTGGACTTTCACCAACCCTCTTCGGCGTGCACGTTGGACCGGCAGGGAAAAACGGTTGAGCTCGTCCGGCGCGATATCCGGGTCCCATATTTCCTTCGTGCTTCGACCTTCGAAGACGATT
>JBLHKB010000021.1:0-28925 GCA_047619315.1 Polyangiales bacterium | reverse complement strand
CCTCGTGGCGGTTCGAAATGAGCTGGCACGTGAGCTCGGTGCCGCAGAAGGCGCGGTTCAAAGCCTCCGTGAGAAAGCCAGAGCCATCATCGAAGCCGCCGTCGACGGCCGCCAACAGCCGATATCACTCGTCATCGAGGGCCAAGATCGACTCTTTGACCGCCCTGAATTTCTCGACGCGGACAAAATTCGGCGATACTTACGCGCATTTGACGACAAAGGCCGCCTCGTCGATCTTCTCGAGGAGACCCTCGCCGCCGGCGGCGTACGGGTTTTGATCGGCTCAGAGGCAGGTCTCGCCGACGTGGAAGACGTCAGCATCATCTCCAGCAGCTTCAGACGCGGCTCCCTCGGGGTGATTGGCCCCACCCGAATGGACTATGCCAAAGTCGTGCCGCTGGTGGAGTTCACCGCCAAAGCAGTGGGTCAAGTCTTGGCCAGCGCCGACGAGGACTGAATCCTCGCAGGTTCTGTGACTCATGCGTCCAATTAGGGGTATCCTCCGCTCTGATTTCTAGGAGTGATAGGCACGTGACGACATCGAACGAAGACAGTGAAAACGCGACTCCAGAGCCCGCAGCCGATGCGGAGCCGGTAGAGCATGTTCAAGCAGCCCCAGAGGGTGAAGAGGAAAAGCCCAAGGGGCCTGACTCCAAAGCTCAGATCACCCGTCTTAAAGAGCAGCTTCTGAGAACAGCCGCGGACTTTGACAACTTCCGAAAGCGGGCACGCCGAGATATCGAGGAAGCGTCACGCCGTTCCAAGGAACAGGCTGTTGTGGAAATGCTCCCTTTGGTCGACAACCTGGAGCGTGCAGTCGAATCCGCCGGCGGCGCCACGGATGTCGAAGCCGTCACAAGCGGCATCAAGATGGTGCTCCGCTCCTTCTCGGACATCGCGGGACGGCTCGGACTCGATCGCATCGAAACCGTAGGCCAGCCCTTCGATCCCAACCTGCATGACGCCGTGCAGCAGGTAGAAACCGATGAACATCCACCCGGGACAATCGTCACCGAGGTCACACCTGGCTATCGACTTGGTGACAAACTGCTTCGCGCGGCGCTCGTCGTCGTGTCTCGACCACCTTCCGGAAACTAAGGAGATCTGACCTTTGGGGAAAGTCATCGGAATCGACTTGGGAACGACGAACTCCTGCGTTGCATTTGTCGACAATGGTCAGCCAGTCGTCATCCCGAACGCGGAGGGCTCGCGAACGACTCCGTCCGTCGTGACGGTGACGAAAGATGGCGACCGCCGCGTCGGCAGCGTTGCCAAGCGCCAGGCCGTCACCAACGCCACGGACACCATTTTTGCCGTAAAACGGCTAATGGGACTCGACTTCGACAGCGATGATGCGCGGCGGCAGGCTTCCCTCGTCCCCTACAAGGTGATTCAAAACACAAACGGGGATGCCTGGGTTCAGGCCGGCGGGAAAGACTACTCACCCCCTGAGATCTCCGCGATGATCCTTCAAAGCATGAGGGATATTGCTGAGTCGTACATTGGCGAAACGATCACCGAAGCGGTGGTCACTGTTCCTGCATACTTCAACGAAGCACAGCGAGCTGCGACGACCGCTGCCGGGAAGATCGCCGGCCTTGATGTAAAGCGCATCATCAACGAGCCAACCGCCGCTGCCCTCGCCTACGGCTTTGAGGAGAAAGAAGGCAAGCGGATCGCTGTGTACGACCTTGGCGGTGGCACCTTCGACATCTCGATCCTGGAGATCGCCAACGGCGTCTTCAAAGTGCGCTCGACCTCGGGGGACACCCACCTCGGCGGCGAAGACATCGACATGCTCCTCGTCGAAGAGCTGGCTCGCCGCTTCAAGGAGAGCAGTGGCATCGACCTTCGTGAAGACCGCGTGGCTCTTCAGCGGCTCAAAGAGCAGGCAGAAAAAGCAAAGCACGAACTGAGCACCTCCCTCGAGACCGATGTGAATCTGCCGTTCATTGCTGCAGACGCCACCGGACCCAAGCACCTGGAGACGTGCATAAAGCGCAGTGAGCTCGAGATCTTGGTCAGCGAGCTCATCGACCGAAGTCTCGTACCCTGTAAGCAGGCGCTTGAGGACTCTGGACTCAAAGCCACAGACATCGACGAAGTGCTCCTGGTCGGTGGTCAAACCCGCATGCCCATGGTGCGCAAGAAGGTGGCAGACTTCTTTGGACGCGAACCATACAAGGGCGTGAATCCCGACGAAATCGTCGCCATGGGTGCTGCTTTGCAAGGCGCAGCGATGACCGGCGAAGTCGCTGAGGTGCTCCTCCTTGATGTCACGCCACTGAGCCTTGGTGTTGAAACCGGCGGCGGCGTCTTCACGGCCATCATTCCGCGCAACACGACGATTCCGACGCGCGCCAAAGAAATCTTCACGACCAGCGTCGACAACCAGTCCTTTGTGCCCATTCACGTCCTTCAGGGTGAGCGCGACATGGCGGCGGACAATACGACGCTCGCCAAATTTGAGCTGGCGCCAATCCTTCCAGCGCCACGTGAGGTCCCGGAGATCGAAGTGTCCTTCGACATCGACGCCAACGGCATGGTCGAAGTCACGGCACGAGACCTCCGCTCCGGCAAGGTGCAGAGCATTCAAGTCGTGGCGTCCTCAGGCCTCACCTCCGAAGAGCTCGACCGCATCATCGAAGAGTCGGACCAACATAAAGAGAGCGACATCAAGCGCAAGGAGCTCGCGGAGCTTCGAAACAGCGCCCAGGGGCTGCTCTACACGAGCGAGCAAGCGGCGGAAGAGTGCGCAGACTTGGTGGACGCAGAGATCATCGAGCAGGTTCGAGCGGATGCGAAGAACCTCCGCGACCTCATCGAAGGCGAGGGCGACGCCATCGCCATTCGCGACGCGCTTCAGTCACTAGAACTGAGCGCCTACCGCATCGCTGAATCCATGTACTCAGAAACCTCGAACGCAGAGCCCTCGCCCGAAGAGGGCTAGAGCTATCGCTGGATCTCGAGGGCGCGCATCTTCTTGTAGAGATGACTGCGCTCCAGCCCGAGGTCCTTCGCCGTGTTCGTAGCGTGACCTTTGTGGTGCTCAAGCGCACGAATGATCAGTTCGCGCTCCACGGTCTCCAGCATCTCCCGTAGAGGTGTTCCAGGCCGATAGTGCGTCCCGCCACCACCACCGCTACCCATAGGTAGTAGCCCTCGAGCCTCAGACTCGATGACCTCGTCCCCGGGCGTGAGGATGACAATGCGCTCCACCAGGTTTCGAAGTTCACGCACGTTCCCTGGGTAGCTGTACCCACTGAGCAAGTTCATGGCTCCAGCCGTCAGTGACTTTCCACGTCGGTCATTGTTGATGCACGCCTGGCGAAGAAAGTGCGCGGCGAGGAGCGGGATGTCCGACGTGCGCTCACGCAGGGCTGGCACACGAATCGGCAGCACATTGAGGCGGTCGTAGAGATCCGCGCGGAAGCGGCCTTCTTCGATCTCTTTGTGCAGATCCTTGTTCGTCGCGGCGACGACGCGAACGTTCACATGGATCAATTCAGAGCCGCCCACGCGCTCAAGCTCGCCCTCTTGAAGCACCCGAAGCAGCTTGGCCTGCATATTCGTGGGCATATCGCCCACTTCATCCAGAAAGAGCGTTCCCGCGTCCGCCCGTTCGAACTTTCCTCGGCGCTGCTTCGTCGCCCCAGTAAACGCCCCGGCTTCGTGGCCAAAGAGCTCGCTTTCGATGAGCTCTGCGGGAACGGCAGCGCAGTTGAGCTTCTCGTAGTTCTTCTTTGCGCGCTTGCTGCCCAGATGAATCGCACGCGCCACGAGCTCTTTGCCGGTGCCACGCTCACCGATAACCAGAACGTTCGCGTTGGCGTCACTCGCCAGATGAATGCGCTGACGCAGCTCTTCGATGGCGCTGCTCTCTCCGAGGATCTCGTGGGTGGCGCCGGCACGCTCACGGAGAGAACGGTTCTCTTCGGCGAGCTGCGCAAAGCCCAAGCCGTTGCGCAGCGCGAGCAACAAACGCTCCGTGCTGATGGGCTTCTCAAGAAACGTAAACGCGCCGAGCTGTGTCGCTTCGACGGCGGTCTCAATGGTGCCGTGTCCACTCATCATGATGACGGGGACGTCGTTCTTTTGCTCTCGCAGCACACGAAGAATACTCAGCCCGTCGCCATCCGGGAGCTGAACGTCGAGGAGCAAAAGATCGTAGGCCTTCTGCGCGACCTTCTCGTGAGCGATGGCGGCGTTGCCAGCGACGTCAACGTCGTAGTCCTCGACGCGAAGCGCGCGAGAGAGCGTCGAGAGGATATTCTTTTCGTCGTCGACGATGAGGACGCTTGCGAGGGCCATGGGGAAGCCTAGCGCGAGTTCCATGTTCGTTGGGCGCTCAGACAAAGCTATCCCATAAGATAAAAGTTTATCCTTACGAACGCTGAAGTTCTCCAACTTCTGGCGCATTTCCCTTGTTTTCACGGTTTTCGCTCTTGGCACGTCTCCTGCGATGTAGTTCAGCACACACCGGGGTAGCTCAGCGGTAGAGCGCGTAAACACCCGTCTCAATGTTCTCCGTTTCGGCGGCAGTGAGTGGGCGGGTTACTTCATTTCGGATGACGTGGTCGCTGGTTCGAATCCGGCTCCCGGTGCCAACAAGAAACAACACGTACGAAAGGACGTCGCCATGTCTCGCTTTCATTCCACCCGCGCTCGCTCAGAAGCGACGCACAAGAACTTCATGGGCGGGGCGTCGCACTGGATCCTCGACCCCATCACGCGCTTGCGCGTGGCAGCATCGAGCTGCTTTTTCGGCGAGCCGCAGTACTACCGAAAGGATGAGAAGGACACTCGCCCTTCGCGTTCCGCGACGCCTCTGAGCAAAGCGGATCTTCGCCGACTCCAAAAGCAACTCGTGGCCATCGAGCCCGCCGAGTGGAGCGGTGTGACCCCGTCCGAGCGTATGGAAATGGCCATCGACGCGGCACTCGACTTCGACGTGGAGCGCACGCTGCAGGAAGCGGTTCGCCTGCGCACGGAAGCGTACATTCGCACAACGCCTCAAGTGATCCTTGTCCGCGCAGCGAACCACAAGAAGGCGAAGGGGACGGGTCTTGTCCGCAGGTATGCGAAGAAGATCATCGCGCGCGCCGATGAGCCAAGTGTCGGCCTGGCCTACCAGCTCTGGCGTTACGGAAAGCCGATCCCAAACTCGCTGAAGAAGGCATGGCGGGACGCCCTCGAGGGCGCGAAGGGCTACCACTTGGCGAAGTACCGCATGGATTCGCGCGCCGTGAACACCGTGGACGTCGTCAACTTGGTTCACGCCAAGAGCGAGCACGTCGATTCACTGGCGAAGGGAACCCTCAAGCAAAACGGCTCTACTTGGGAGAGCATCCTGAGCGCGCGTGGCGCCACGAAGAACTCTTGGCGACGCGCGATGAAGGTCATGGGTCATATGGCCTTGCTTCGAAACCTACGGAACCTGATGACGTCGGGCATCCCCACCCAGAAGCTGGTGACGCAGCTTCTGGCCGGGGCGTCGACGGGCAAGCAGCTTCCGTTTCGTTACTACAGCGCATATCGCGCGCTGAAAGACAACAACACAACGCCAGGCGTAGTCCTCGACGCGGTGGAGGAGTGTCTGATGCTCAGCCTGAAGAACTTGCCCACGTTTCGTGGTCGCGTGATGTCGCTCTGTGACAACTCCGGCAGCGCACGAGGCACAGCGACGTCCTCGATGGGAACGATGCAAATCTCGACCATCGCGAACCTTCAAGCCGTGCTCACGGGCATGCGCAGCGAAGACGGACACGTCGGCGTCTTCGGTGACAAGCTCGATACCTTTGCGATTCGTCCGAACTCGAGCGTCTTTGACCAACTCGAGACGGCGGAGAAGAAAGGAACGCGCGTCGGCGCGGCCACGGAGAACGGCGTTTGGCTCTTCTGGGATCAAGCGATTCGCTCCCGTCAACGCTGGGACCACGTGTTCGTATACTCGGACATGCAGGCTGGCCACGGCGGACTCTTTGGAAAGAACGCCAGCGACTACTCCGAGTTCAAGTGGGGCACGCGGCACATCGATGTCTCGAAGCTCGTGGCGGAGTACCGCCGCAAAGTGAACCCCAAGATCCACGTGCACCTTGTGCAAGTGGCCGGCTACCAGGACACCATCGTGCCCGAGCACTACGATCGCACGACCATCCTCGGTGGTTGGGGCGACGGCCTACTCCGCTTCGCAGCAGAGATGGCGCACCTCCGAGACGGCGACCACGCTGTCAGCCTCGCTCAGTAGAGTGAATCGAAGAAGGCCGCTTCCGCTTCCGAAAAGGGCGGGAGCGGCCTTTTCTATTCAGCCGCATCCACACGCCGAAGCAGACTCGGAACATGGGCCCCAAGCGTCAACGTCCGCGCCAAGTAGTGGACGTAGAACGCCGCCCAGAGGCCATAGTTTTCGAACGGGAGCAGCAGCCACCAGGCCGCAAAGAACAACGCCGTGCTCAAGAGCATGCTGTTTCGCATGGCCGCGCCTTGGGTCGCGCCGATGAACACGCCATCGAGCTGAAAAGCGAGGACGCCGGCGAGGGGCGCGAGAGCCGCCCACAGCATGTATTCACGGGCTACTTGGCGTGTCTGCTCATCGACGGTCAGGGCATCGATGATGTTCGTACCGAACACGACAAACACCAATGTTGCGCCGGCGGCGAAGATCGCAGCCCAAAACGTCGTGCGAAGGGCGGCGGTGCGAAACGTCTTTCCATCACGCGCCCCCAGAGCACGGCCCACCAACGCCTCGGCGGCGTACGCGAGACCATCGAGAAAGTAGGCCGACGTGTCGATGAAGTGCATGAGCACGGCGTTCGCGGCGAGGACCTCGTTGCTTATCGAGGCTCCCTGAGCGCTGAAGAAGACGAACACGACCACGAGCGCCATCGAGCGAATCATGATGTCGAAGTTCACGGACAGAGTGCGCTTGAGGCGCGCCCGATCCATCAAGCGCGCCCATGTTGGTAGCCCTTGAATATGCCGACTTGCGACGACGAGACCCACGATCGCCGCGAACCACTCCGCCGCGACGGTTCCATAGGCGACGCCCTCTACGCCCCACTCGAAACCCAACACGAAGAGCGCGTCGAGGGCCATATTCGTCAGATTCAGCGTCAGCTGTAAGCCCAGGCCCGTGCGTGTTTTCCCGAGGCCCACAAACCAGCCGAGGAGCGCGTAGTTCATCAGTGTGGCTGGCGCTGCATAGAAGCGAGCGCCCACGTAGCTGTCAGCGAGCGCCTCCACCTCCGGGCTCCCGTCGAGGAGCATCAGCGCGAGAGCACGAATCGGCCAAGCGGCGAGCACCAGAGCGACGCCGATCACCACAGCGAGGAAGAGCGAGCGCAACAGCGCGGCGCGGATCTCTTCCTTGTCGCCGGCGCCTAGGGCTTGTGCCGTGAGGCCGGTGGTTCCCATGCGGAGAAAACCGAAAGCCCAAAACACGAAGGAGAAAACAAGGGAACCAAGGGCGACGGAGCCGACGTGCTCCGCGCCAGGCAGCCGCCCAATTACCGCCGTATCGACGAGGCCGAGAAGCGGCGTCGTGACGTTCGAGAGCATGATCGGAATCGCAAGAGCGAGGATTCCGCGGTGAGAAAGAGGCTGCCCTGGAAGCGGCGCCTCAGTCGAGGTGGACATCGTTCGCGACTATGGGGTGCTCTTCGACGGTCTGCCATGGGATCGAAGGCCACCAATGTTCGCTTGGCAGCGCGTCCAGTTCGAAGCTCGCACCTGGCCGCGGGTAAGCGACCGTGACCCCTGCGGCTTGGGCTGCCACGACGGTGCGCTCCACAGGTTCGGTCCATCCATGGTTGGCGAGGTTGAACAAGCCCCAGTGAATCGGCACGAGCACTTGTCCCTGCACCCAGCCATGTGCCGTGACGGCTTGCTCCGGTCCAAGATGCCAGTCCGGCCATGCCTGGTTGTAGGCGCCGACCTCAAGGAACGTCACGTCGAAGGGCCCGAGGCGCTGTCCGATCTCGCGCAAACCATCAAAGAGGCCGGTGTCACCCGAGAAATAGATCCGGTGCTCTGCGCCGATGAGCGCATAGCCGGCCCAGAGCGTCTGGTTTTGGTCGAGCACCTGACGACCCGATGCGTGGCGCGAAGGCACACAGACAAGGCGGAGGCCTTCGATGGTCTGCTCATCCCACCAGTCGACCTCGATGATGCGCTCTGGCGGAACACCCCAGTACTGGAGATGCGCGCCCACGCCGAGAGGCGCGATGAAAGGGGCGTCGCTCGCGTCGATGAGCGCGACGATGGAAGGATGATCGAGGTGGTCGTAGTGATCGTGGGAGATGAGAATCGCGTCGAGCTCCGGAAGGTCCTCGATGGCCATGGGCGGCGCATACCAGCGCTTTGGACCTAGCCAGCGAACCGGCGCAGTGCGCTCTCCCCAAACGGGATCCGTCAGAAAGCGACGTCCGTCGATCTCCAGAAGCAGCGTTGAATGGCCAAACCACGACACCCGCAGGCCCGATGCTGGCGGCTGCTCAAAGAGCGCGGGATCCGTATCGACGACGGGCACATCACCTTCTGGCTCCGTCGGTGCGGTGGGCCCGAAGATCAACGACTTGAGGTACATCCCCATGTAGTTGTTCAGCGGATCAGGGTTCTCAAAGACACCGTCGGCCCACTGACTCGACTGCTGCATACGCACCAAGCGCGCGCCGACGGGCCGCTGGCCAAACGCCTCCCAGCCATCGACGCACACGGCGATGCCGAGACCCAGGAGCGCGAAGAGCGAGCCCTTGAAGATCCACCCCAGCACCCGCTTGATGGGCCGAGGGATCAGAGGCTTACGCCTCTTCTTCTCCTTCTTCTTGGGCTCGGGCTCAGCGCCTAGAGGCGCCGGCATCGGCTGTGGTGCCACGTCAAGAACGTCACTCATTCGTTCTCCGTGTCACAAAGATTACGCGTGAGCCTCAGCACTAGATAAGTGGTGCTTCAGTGGTCACGCCCGCGCCCCAGAAGCCGTCCTCCGCGCCAAGCTCGTTGGCGATGATCGTGCTGGCACCTGTGGACGCGTCGATCTCAACAAGCTCACCGCTGTTGGTGAAGCCGTAGAAGACGCCGGCCCAGAAACCAAGTCCCCAGATCCCGCGGACGCCCGTGGGGCCAATGATCGAGATGGTCGCGGTCATGACGTCGATGGTCGCGAGGAAGTCCTGGGATTCATCGTTTGCGCAGCGAAGCGTAATGAACGTGCCGAGGCCGGAGATCGAAGCGATGTCGCCAGAGGTTTCGCAGTCGCCGGAGAACGTCGCGAGGTCCACGACGGTTCCAGCGACAAGGTCGACGCGCGCAAGCTTGGCGCGGTCGTTGCTGTCTTCGTAGCCGACGATGAGCTCTTCTTGATCACCGATCTCCCCAGCAGGAACAAAGCTCATGGCCGTTCCCTGCACTTCCATAACGACGGTAGTGCAACGCGCGGTCTCTGTGTCGATGCGCCAAACTCGCCCTCGACCCAAGCCGAAGAGCGCGCCGTCCGAGCGGACCGCAACGTCCGTCATCGAGAAGAAGTCGCCGACGTCATCTTCCGTCGTGTTGAGAATCCCCACCGACGTGACGCGGTTCGTCAACGGATCGAACCGGAAGAGCTCCCGGCCCGAGTGCGCCCAAACAACCGCTGGAAGTGCGGGGCCGCTGTCCCTGATTGGACCGACGTCCACGCGTGGGCCGGCGTCCAGAGGAAAAGCAACGTCAGGCGCGGCGTCGCCGCCTCCTGTGCCACCGTCGCGGCCGGCGGGGCGACGGTCGTCACCTCCACATGCCACGGAGACCGATAGGGCTAAGCAGATCGCAAGAAAAGAGAAACGGCACGTCATCGTGGGCACCTATAGCAGGCGGAGGCGCGCGGTGCCCGCTTCAAGGACAGAGGCATCTGCCGGGTTTTGCTTCGCGACCGCGGCTGCTATGTACGAATATGCCTCGTTTGGTCCTCGCTTTCACGCTCGTTTCCCTCGTTGGCTGTGGTCGTGCCCGATTGGTCGACGATCCGCTCCCCGATGCCAGCGGGACTCCAGACGCCGGAAGCGCCGACGTGCTGAGCTTCGATGTGTCGAGCTTCGACGTCCCAAACGTCGACGCCTTCGTACCGCGCGATGCCGGCGTCGACGCAGGACCTCCGCTCAATCGGCTCGAGGAGGCGCTGACCTGCGGCATCGACAACGACGGAGCCATCCGCGCGGCCCTTCGAACTTCAGAGTGTGAAGGGATCCCTTTCAGCCAAACCTACGAGGCCTACGAAGCGTTCCTCTTTGCCCGCTCGGCTTTCCACCTGTCGGGCCTGCCCGAGGGCAACTGCGACTACTGGCGCTGCGTTGCAGAGGCAGACAGCTGCATGGACTACGCCTCCTGCTCCGAAGGTGCAGCGTGCCCACCGGGCGGCGCCGCGCCATTCTGCGAGGGTGAACTCGCGGTTTCCTGCGGCGACCACCCCATCGCCCACGTCATCGACTGTGCGAGCTTTGGTGGAGCCTGCGAAGGAGGAACCTGTGTGTTCGAAGAAGAGGGCTGCAGCGCCTCGTTCACAAACGACAGCGATCTTCGCTGCCGTGACGGTCAGCTTGGTGTTTGTGGAGAGAGCCTCAGCTGCTCAACACGAAGCGACTTCGGCTGCAACCGCGTACAGGTGCAGGGCGAAATCCCCATCGCATGGTGTGGCCGGGCAGCAGCCGGTCTCTTCGGGACGCCCAATGATTGCTTGAGCGAAACGCGCCTCGGCTACGTGAGCGCCTCGGGCGCGGCCATCGAGTTCGAGTGCACCGACTTCGGCTATCGCTTCTGCAGCCCCGAAGGCTGCACCAGTCTTTAGACTCTAGGGAGTCTACAACCCCGTTAGTTTTCGAGGGGCTCAAGGGCGCTGGAGCGCTCCAAGCATGTCGAAGCCCAATCACGAAGGATCTCCGCCGCGCTGGGAGCCTCACGAACACACACGGAATACGCACGGCGCGCTTCATCAGCCGCGTCAGCTCTCCGCTCAGGAGACTGAACGTGAGTCGCCAGGTCATCATAGAGAAGCCCCCGAGTCACAGCCGCAAAGAGACGGTCATTGACCTCGCCCTGTGCCAGTCGGCCCCACTCCGGGTCGAGGCGTTGAATCAGCTGCGCTCGCTCACGCGCCCAGGCATCCAAGTCGCTCGTGTCCGCAGCGAGCGCTTCTTCGACGAGGGGCCACACCGTCGACACATCGTCGGGCGCGGTGGCCAACGCGCTCGAGTAGACGGGTCTCCCTTGGAGTGAAGGAAAATCACCGGGCAGTGAAGCGGTCTGTGTATCGCTACCACCGCATGCCAAGACCAAGACCAGAATTACAAAGCGCATACGAGCATTGTAGACCGCCCAACATTTCGCGAGGAACATTTCCAAAGACCCGTTGTCGGAACGTGCATGCGCACTCTGGCCCTGCTCACAGCACTCTTGTCTCTTCCTTCATCCATGGCGATGGCGTGCCACAACGGTGTCGAGCATGCGGTGAATCCCCTCGTCTCGCGCTTACGGCGGGCAGAGCGGGCTATGAGCTCCGGTCATCTGAGACGCGCATTTCGAACCGCTCAGCGTGTTCACCGTAGCGCGCGCGAGCCCAGCGATGCGTCCCTTCGAGCGCGAGCAGAGCGAGTCATGGCGGTCGCCGCCGTGCGCCTACGTGGGGATGTCGACCTCGTCGCCTCAAGGCGAGCTCCGGAGCAGGACCGAGCCCGCGAGACCATCGACTGGGCCACTCAAACCCTGCGCCGGCTGCACGCCGCGAGTCAGCACGACGTGGTCCTCGCGGCACGGCTCGCCGAAGCCCTCACCCTCGACTCTTCAACACAACAAGAAGCTTACGACCTTCTGATGCCACTTCGAGAGGTCCTGCCAGACACCTTTGCGCTTCGTACGATGGCGATTCTCCTCGAACGATTTGGCGAAGAGGGACAAAGCGAGCGCGTTCTACGTGAGTGCATGCGGCGGACTCACGGAGCGGGTCGTGGCGTATGTCGCCCCATCAGCTAGCTCTCTCCCTGTCTTTCTGCTTATTGAGCGCGTGCTCAGCGGTGCACGAGCCGCCGCAAAAGGAAGCACCGGCCGACGATATCTCCACCCCTTCTCAGGTCCGCGAGGGGCTCGCGCTCATCGCGCATTTTGAGTGTGCCCGCTGCCACCAGGGGGTCGGCGAGGTGAGCGCGATCAAAGACTGCACAGGCTGCCACCAGGAGATCCTACATGGTGAGTTTGATGCGGCACCGTCCATTGTCGCGGGCTGGCAAGAGCGACTCTCCGTCTCCGACAACGCTCTCGTCGATACCCTCGACCTTCGCCGCGCCCGCCACTTTCGTCGGGACTGGATCGCCGGCTTCTTAACGAACCCCCGCGACCTTCGCCCCGCGCTCGGTCCGATGATGCCGCGCTTGGCCATCAGCGATGAACAAGCCGCCGTCATCGCGCGGGCGCTGGTACCGGTGGAAGAAGAGCTTGAGCGCATCGACGGCGACGCCGAACGCGGAGAAGCGCTCGTGCATCAAGGCCGCTGCGGGCAATGTCATCTGCGGGATGGCGAAGCTCTTCCGGGGCACGAGCAGGCGACGGCGGAGTCCAGCCGGAGAGCTCCCGATCTCGCGTACATCGACCGATGGCAGAGCACACATCTGCTGCGCTGGCTGATGGATCCACAGGCGATGGACCCAGACACCCTCATGCCCCAGACAGGTTTCTCCCTCGCCGATGCTCAAGATGTCGCGGCTTTTCTTCTGCCGACGACCGCGGGGGACAGCCCGGCTCTCCGGACGAACGAGGAGTCAGCACGCCTGCCTCTCTTGGGCCGAGACGTGTTCCACGAAGAAGTGGAGACTCGAATATTCCGCCGGCTCTGCTGGCACTGCCATGGTGACCCCGACTACGCGCGCTCCGAAGGCGGCCCAGGAAACACAGGCGGCTTTGGCTTCGCTCCCCGCCGCCTCGATCTCTCGAGCTACGAAGGCGTCATGAGCGGCGCCATCGACGAAGAGGGCCATCGTTACTCCGTCCTATTCAACGAGGGCATGCCGCGCATCGTCGAAGCCCTAGTCGCTCGGCATCGCGAGGTGGAAAACCCGGCGGAACACGGTGGTGTACGAGGCATGCCGCTCGGAATGCCGCCGCTCTCTTTCGAAGACATCAGGCTCGTCGAAAGCTGGATCGCCCAAGGCGCACGTCGCTGACACCACGAGCATCAACACGTCGTTAGGCGCGACCTTAGGTGCTCACGAGATGAGGGAGAGAGGTCCGGACAAGTCGATGGTTGAACCGTCGCCCGCCATCGTGCTCGTTCGCCCGAAGCTGTTATCGCTCATGCCCATGTGCCTCATCGCGTTGACGAATAGCCGCATGCGGCCGGGCCCCACAGAACTGTTCTGACATCCGTATCCACATCCGATGGCTGGGATGTCTTGTGCATAACGAATGTAGCGACCCGGCGAGAAGCCGGTGGCGCCACCGCCAGCGATCACCGTGGGCGACTCATCAAACATATGGCCACCGGTAGACAGCTCTGGAATCCAAATCACCAGCGTATTGTCGAGGAGTGTTCCAGAACCCTCCGGAACGGATCGCAGGTACTCGACGAAGTTTGCGAACTGATCCGCGTGGTAGCGGTAGTAGTTCTCCATCATCATGGTGGCGCGGTCATTCGTTCCATGGGCGAAGGCCTGGTGAACGTCGTCTGCGTCTGACGCGCCGATCTGCGAGCCACTGAGCTGACGCGCATCCATCGTGATCACGCGGACGGCGTCGCAAGCCAACGCGACGGTGGCGAGGCGGAAGAAGTCGTCCACCGTATCGCCCGTCGCGCTGAAGTCCGGACGGCACATGGCCAGCGAACCTCCACCAGGGTCTGTGCCACCACCCCCTGGGTCAAAACGAACACCTAGTCGCTCAAGCTGATTGCGGTGCGCCACGAGGGATTCCTGATCCGCGGTGCTTAACTGGGGCGCAATTCGGTCGAAGTGGGTAAGAGCCAAGTTGTAGGCGCGGAAACGCGCAGCCCGGATGCGGTCCTCACGCGTCAAGGGTGGGGGCTCGACGGGCCCACCTGGGTCGTCGGTGACCAACAGGCCCGTCCCCATGAGGCGCGCAAAGGCGTTCATCGGGTCGCGATTGGGCACGATCCACTGGCCGAGATCGTTCGCCGAGAACGCAAACTGAGAACCAAAACGCCCACCGCCGTCGCTCCAAACGACGGAGTCGAGACGACGCCCGCCGGACGCAGACTGACCGATGTACTGGTCGATGGAGATGCCGCCGGGGCGAGGGTGAAGATTGTCCGTCCGGGTGCCGACGAAGGGGTCGTCGGAGTTGTAGGGGACGTTCACGAGCAAGTTGGCCCATGAAACGCCGTGGTTGTTTGCCGAACCGGAGCGGTCGATCATAGCGCTCATCATCGAGAGACCATCGATGATGGACACGCTCTCACGCACGCGATGTAGAGGCTCATAAACGCGGCTGAAGTCGCTCGGTGCGAGCCCGGCGAGGGAAGCGCTGCCAGTGGCTCCAAGACCCGGAGGCGACATCTTCCAGGTGTTGCGCGGGGGGCCGTGCTGCGTCGTCCAAAAAACCACCCTCTTGGGTGCAGCGCCGTCTTGGCCCGCGGCTACACCGCCACGGATGGAGGAAAGGGACACCCCCGCCGCGCCCAGCGCGAGGGTCTTCAACACATTTCGGCGCTTCACAGTGCACCTCCTACGAACTCGGGTTGAGTGATGAGAGTGACCAGGAGCTCTCGCATGTCACCGCCGCTGTTTAGGAATTCTTCATGCATGCGCTCGGAGAAGCAAACGTCGTCTTGCGTTGACTCATCGAGCCTGCGGCCGAGCATATAGGTGGTCCATTTGTCCGCCGTGCAAATGTGGGCAACCTCGCTAAGGGCCAGATTCTCGGAGAGCTCCAAAGCGTTGTCGACGGGCCCAGCTTGGTCCGAGCCTGAGAGCGCACCCGTAGCATCGATGTCTCGGCCGTGTTCCGTGACACGGTAGGCGCCCGTCGAGGTGTAGTTCTCAAAGGTGAATCCGATGGGGTTCACTCGCGCATGACACCCACGACAGCTGGGGGCCGCCGTAATCTCCTCGTAGAGTTCGCGAGTCGTTTGGTCGGCCGGTGCCTCCTCGGGAACAGAGGTGTCCGCATCGTCGGGAACACCGCCCAAGTGACCACAGAGGAGGCTCTCATAGACGAAGATGCCTCGATGAACCGGGGAGCCGTGCCCCGCGATGCCTGTCCCCGCCAGGAAGTTAGCCCGGGTCAGAATGCCCCTACGCTCATTAGCGGGGAGCTCCGCCTCGGTCCATCCGTCGACCGCAGGGAGACCATAGAGTTCGGCCAGTTCGGCGTTCACGAACGTGGTGCGATCGGTGTACAGACTGGAGAGCGTCGCGTCATCTTCGGCAACATGCTGAACGAAGCGACGTACCTCTTCCTGAACGGCGGAGCGAAGAGCCGGCGTCCACTCCGGGAAAAGCGTCGGCGACTTGTCCGCGTATTTGCTCTCGTCCATCCGCGAGAAACGCAGCCACTGACGATGGAAGTCAACGATCGACTCCGTCGCCCGTGGGTTCTCAAGCATGCGACGAGCCTGGGCTTCAAGCTGATCGGACGTCGCGAGTTCCCCCGCCATCGCCGCGTTGAAGAGCGCATCGTCAGGCATGCTCTGCCACAGTAGATAAGAGATACGGCTCGCCACCGCGTAAGGGCTCGCCTGATCGACACCACGATCCTCGACCCGGTATAGGAACTCCGGAGACATGAGTGCTGAGGCCATCATCGTTTCGAGACCGCCCGCCAAGTCGATGTCCGTGGCGACCTCCGTTGTCAGAACTCGATAGACGTTCTGTTCAGCTTCCGTGAGAGGCCGGCGGAAGGCGCGCTGACCGAACTCGCGCACGAAGTTACCAATGCAGCTGTCTTGGGCAGAGCCCTCTTCGCATCCATGCCGTGCGAGGAAAGTCGTGTTCGTCGATGCCCGTGCGGCGATGCCGCTCACGGATGCGTCGAAGGCTTCCAGATCACGCTCGCCCACCTGGCGAGTGTTGCTCACGAAGTTTTCGAAGCCCGCGTCCGTTAGCACCGGGACCAGATCCGTTGGGGTGTACTCCACCCCTTCGAAAAGATCGCGCATCGTGTTGTGATACTCCGTCTCACTCAGTCGGCGGATCGGCTGCTGGGCCAGAGACGTGGGCGCGTAGATGTCCTCACACGACGCCGCCTCCACACAGTCGGGGTCCGACGAGTCACAAAGGAGAGGAGGAACCGAGTCCGGCATTTCGCCGATCTGTCCGTCGCATCCGAGGAGCGACATCGACAAAACCAACCAAGCCTTTAGCGCGTTTCGCATACCGGATGATTCCATACCTAGTAGGTGGATGTGAAACCCGAATTGGCTCAAAAAACATCGAGGTGTACTCGATCCAACCACGTCAGACTACAGAAGCCTCGGTGTCGCACAACCACTTCGTATCTTGATGTAAAACTAAAATAGGTCGGAGACGATGCCGTCCAGGAGGATCCATCGGTCGGATGGGACGCGCACGCGAGAGCCGTTTTGAACCAGGTCTCCGGACTCAAGACGTGCCTCAAACTCGCGACGGCGACCTTCCAGCGGGTCGACGCCCACGCGCGCCTCGAGGGCTGCAAGGTCGACGCCTTCGGCCATGCGCAAACCGAGCATGAGCGCTTCGCGGATGCGAGCTTGGTCGTCGAGCTCTTCCACTTCCGCTTCGAGCATGCCGTCAGCGGCCATGTATTCTTCAGCGTCTGCGCTGCTCTTGTACCGACGCGCCACATGCACCTTGGAGCGGCTGGGAAGGACGAAGGTGCTGGACAGACAGCCCACCGCGGCGGCGCCAAGCCCTACATAGTCGCCGCCACGCCAGTAGTGCTGGTTGTGACGGGCTTCTTCGGCAGGCTGCGCGTAATTGCTGACCTCGTAGTGCGCGAACCCCGAGTCCGCGAAAAGACGCTCAGCATCGCCGAAGAGGCGCGCATAGGTGTCGTCGCTGGCGACTTCGAGCTTTCCAAGGCGCTGACGTTCGCCGAACTGCGTTCCGGGTTCGATGGTGAGAGCGTAGGCCGACACGTGCTTGACGCCGGTGGCGACGGCGGCTGCGATCTCCGCTGCGAGCTCAACCTGGCCCGGCATGCCAAACATGAGGTCGGCGCTCACGCGATCAAAGCGCCGCTGAGCGCGCTCTAAGGCAGAGAGCGCTTCGGCGCGATCGTGAAGACGCCCCAAGTATTGAAGCTGCGAGTTGCGGAGCGACTGAACGCCGACGCTCAAGCGGTTGATACCAACATCGCCAAAGCCCTCGATGACATCATCACTGAGCGAGTTCGGGTTGCACTCCGCGGTGATCTCCACGTCATTTACTTCACTGGAGAACGCGGCTCGAATCGCCTCCAGAACGCGACCCACCGCCGCCGGCGCCCAAAGGCTCGGCGTACCTCCGCCAAAGAACACGCTGTAGAGTTCACGGCCTTCAAAGGGGCCACGAGTCCGCAGCTCCTTGATGACCGCATCAGCGTAGGCGTCATGAGGAATGTCCCCCGGCGCCCGCTTCGTCGTCGCAAAATCGCAGTACGGACACTTCTTCGCACACCACGGGAAGTGAACGTAGACGCTCGTCTCTTGGAGCTTCATCGCTTGCTCAGGTGAAGGAATCTCAGCTCAGGCTCAGTCTGGTACCGTGAGAACTTCAGGATCACGTGTTCGGTAGTTTTCGTCGATGTAGTCCATCAACTCGAGTGTGAAGTTCTCCATCTGCGGTCCGCCATTCGCTTCCGGCCCGTTGACGTAGAACGAGCCCTGAATGCACTCGTCGCCACCGCAGCTGCCATCGGGGAAGACGAAGATCATCTTCTGAAGTCGGTCTGCGTTCGGGATCACGCGGCTCGTCATCAGGTTCCAGATGATGATGCCCGTCGCCAAGAGATCGCCCGGCTCCATGCCGTAGCCATGAAGCAAGTACACGACGGGGTAGGTCTTATCCGCGTTCTCTGGGTAGAAGTAGCCAGGCGGCAAGACAACGGACGTCGGCCCGATGCGGCCATCGCTCGCCTCAAAGTCGAACTCCTGCTGGTTCACGTTCTCGCAGAGCGCAGACACCTCGACACAGAGTGTGTCGCTGTCCTGTTCCCGGTCACCACCGGGCCAGCGATCGCTCATCCACGCCATCGTGCCGAGGAGTCGGTTGAGGATCTGACGAACGCTGCCGACGTGGCCCCCGTCGCCGATCTCCTTCGTCCCTTCGTCCGCGTCGATGTCGCCGTAACGGATGTGGACGTACTGACCCACGTGGCTCCAGTCGACTCGTGTGTAGTTGAAGTCTGCGTCGCCGCGGAGGCCGTTGAAGAGCAGACCCGCGTGGGAGTTAAACAGCCCAACCGGAAGTCCACGGCCTGCAAAGGCACCCGCCAGCTGATTCTGGTTTGCACCAAAGCTGAAGAGATCGCGAACGCCACCATCGCTGAAGAAGTCGACGCGCTTGAGCTCGTCGAGGGGCCGAGTCTGGACGAAGCCGCGAGGGTTCGTCTCGAGCATTCGCTGCATGCCACGCGCGAGGGTCCAGCATTCATCGCCTTCGCCCGCGTCGTAGCCGCCGGCGCCAAGCTGCGGTGTACCCGCCACACCGTCCATGCCGGTGTCTTCAAAGGTCTCGCCCATGCCCACTGGTGGATTTGGCGTCGGGCTTGTGCTGCATCCCGCAACCTCAGGCCCGAGGTAGTCGCGAATCCAATTCGCTTCGGTGCCGTTGGGGTTGTACTGGTAGTTATAGTCGTCGCCGGCTGGGTCCGGGTTGTTGATGGCGTCGTAGCCTTCTTCGTCAACGCTGCAGACCTGGTCAAGACCGCAGTCCGCGAAGTTCTCGCGGCCCTGGCGAACCACGGGCTCACCCGCGTCGCGCATCCCGTTGGCGTTGATGTCGACGGCCAAAGCCACCTCGACGGGGTAGTTGTTTCGTGGCCCTGGCGCCCAGAATCCAATGTCGCGGTCGCCATCGACGACGAGCTCGCCGCCATCACAAAACGTGATCACCGGGTACTGACCTTCAGGGTTGAACTCATCGTCGTAGAAGCCAGTCGCTGGATCCGCGTCACCATCGGATGGCTCCGGCGCAAGAATCACCGGGTTTGCGCAACGCTCAACGTCGGTCAGCTGCCGTCGTGAGTCTGGAATCCCAGGTGGCGTCACGTGCGCTTCGTCCTCACCGAGCGTGCCCGTCGAGTTCATGTTTCCGTACATGATCGAAAGGTCTCGGAAGATCTGAACGTACTCCTGGCGGTCAAACGTGCCGCCCTGCCCCATGTATTCGTCGTCGTAGTTCCAGTGTTCGAAGTCCTGAGCGGTCTCAAGGAGCTGAGGCGATGGCGTTCGGGAAGTCTGTGCCGTCGCGCAAACTTCAGGCGTCGCTACGCGCTGCTCTTCGGTGCAGAAACCACCCACGTGGTATTCGCGCAGGTAGTTGAGCATGTGAATCCAATCGACGGGACCACCCAAAGGTCCGATGAAGTCGAAGCGATCCGTGTTGTTGGTGCCAACGGTGGCGGCTCCGGCGCTGCCCATCGATAGGCCCATGATGCCGCGGAAGGAGAACTCTCGTTCTCGCGTCCCACGGGCTCCTTCGCGAACCACTGGCTGGTAGGTGCCGAACCGCGGCGCTTCGAAGGTAACGACGCCTTCTTCGCTGAAGTTTGGCGATGCCACAGGCACAATGCGTGGCTCGATGACGCCGGGCCCCGTGTAAGCCATCTGCACATCGCCAATGGAACGTCCCTGAGGGATGAGCGCCGTACGAACTGGCACCGTGAAGAAGATCTCACGGTCAAGACGCATGGGCTCCGGTGCGAAACGAACCGCCGGCCCAAGCGCCGCGAAGCCCTCTGGCACTTGATCCGCACCGCAGTCGATGGAGACATCCATCTCGTCCACATGATACTGGTCGTCGCGCTCTGCCCCTGCCGGAAGCATCAGCGCAGAACCAACGAGGGTCCCATCTTCGACGCGGACGTCGCCGCCGTAGGTCAATCGGCCACCGCCGCTCCCGGAGCAGGTTTCGAGGGTGTCGTCCTCGACGCGCACCATGAGTGTCGCGCTTCGCTCGATGCCATCGAGACGGTCGATGTACGAAGCGACAATATCGATCTCTCCGACGCTAACACCGGTGATGGGCACGACGACGCGCGTGCGGCGGCGTTCATACACGGCGGTTTCGATCGTTGTCGCAACGCCCGTGGCCGAGACCGTAAAGGTCAGGTCGATGCCTTCGCAAAAGTCTCGCTCAAGATCGAGACGGATCTCCCGAGTGACGCCTGGAGTCATTACGACCACGTCGGTTTGCCATTCGATATCCGGGGGTAAGCAAAAGCGCTCACGGGCGCCATCTATGCCGCCGTCCGTCGGCTGAGCATCCACCGCGGCGTCCACCGGACCTGTGTCTGTGCTCCCAGCATCGGAGAATATTAGGTCATCGTCGCCGCAGGCCGCGACGCTAAGAATAAGCGAGAGAAGGGTCAGTGAACGCATCGACGGCAGCATACAAGGCTCATGCTCTCTTCGCTCGGTTTTGCAGCCGCACACGGGCGATTCGAAAAGACCAGCCGCCAGCTGAAGTGCTAGAAGCCCGTATGCCCGTCGTTCGCACCCGCGAGATGATCCCTGCACCCCCCGCCATCGTGTGGCGCCATGTCGTTGATACCGCGCGATATCCAGACTGGAATCCGCTCATTCGCTCCTTTCGAGGCGAACTGCGCGAAGGCACCGACATCTCGTTTCAAATCGCCCTGGGCAAGCTCAACCTGCCCATCAAGGCGCGAGTGGTGCGCGCAGGTGGCAACGAGCTTCGCTGGGAAGGTCCAGCAGACAGCCGCTGGCTCTCGCGTCTCGCCCACGCCAGCCACTACTTCAGGCTCACCAAGTGCGAAGAGGGCACTCTTTTTGAGCACGGCGAATACTTCGGCGGCCCAGCCTTTGAGCTCGCTTGGCCAGCCATGAAGGAGCAACTCCACGAGGGTTATTCCAACTTCAACCGCGCGCTGAAAGCACGAGCGACCTCGTAGCGCCACTCAGGTGACGTAGATCACCAGGACGACGGCCACGGCCCAAAGGGCGAGGTTGATCAAGAAGGGCCGGTCCTTGAGCATCTGTTCCGTGGGACTTTCGGAGTTGCCGGCTTTCACGAGATCCATGAAGCGGATCACGCCGAACTCCGTAAACACGATAGTCGCAGCCAGATAGTCCGTGCCGAAGAACTCTCGCACCGCTGGGTCGAGCGTGTAGACGACGTACGTTCCCGTCGTCGCCAGCGCCGTCACCTGCAGCAGCACCGTCAACGTTCGCGCGTTATAGCTCTTGAGAACCGCGCGGGACTTGGTCCCCGATGACATGCTCAGCTCATGCATACGTTTGCCAAAGCCCAAGAATGAGCTGAGCAAGAACGTGACGATGAGCAGGTAAATAGTCGGCGGCAAATCGAGAGCGAACGTTCCGCAAAGCACGCGCAGCTCAAACCCCGTCGCGATGCAAAGCACATCGATGTAGGGGACCTTCTTGAGTTTGTAGGTGTAGGCGACGTTGAGGAGCAGATACCCGCCGAGGCATGCTGCGACGAGGGGTCCTAGCAGAGCTCCCCCCGCGAGGGCGGTCAACGCGAGGACGACCATCGCCATACGTGCGGCGCGTTCCGAAACGGCGCCGCTCGCGATGGGCCGGTTTCGTTTGACCGGGTGAACCCGGTCCGCTTCGACATCGGCGACGTCGTTCAGCAAATAGATTGCGGAAGCGGCGAAGGAGAAGCAGAAAAATGCCGCGACAGAGCGGGCTACCAAATCGACGTCAGAGAGACCCTTGGCGAATACCAGGGGTGCAATGACGAAGAGGTTCTTGACCCACTGATGAGGGCGAGCCGTTTTGATTAGACCCTTCAGCACGGCGGGAACCTAACAAACCTGGCGCACTTCTCATAACTACCTTTGGTAGTATTGCGTTGTCGCCCAGGACTGGTGGCCACAGCACGGCTCACGGAATTGTGGAATGCGTCCATAAAGAGCGAGGAACGTAGCTCAAAGGAAAAAGTAGCTCAAAGAAAGAGCTCGATCACATCAAGCATGATCGGCGAGGCCCAATCTCGGGCTCCGTCGTAGCGAAAACGGATGACGCCCTCAGCGTCGACGATCCACGTCTCTGGGTAAAGCTGAGTTCCAAACACTCCTTCAACGACGGTCTTGTCCGGATCGAAGAGATGATTGAGCGTTGGGTTCGGTGGCAGAACCCCTGATACGGCATCCCAGCCTGCATCCGTCGAGACGGCGACGACTTCCACATTGCCGCCGAATCGCTGGTCCGCCATTTGCGCGAGCATCTCGACCGAGGGCATCTCTTCGATGCACGGACGGCAGGTGATGGACCAGAAGTTCATCACGACGACCTTGCCGCGTTGATCCCGCAGCGACCAAGTGGTCCCATCCGGACGTGTGAACTCAACGTCCGGCGCCAAGCGCTCATAGCCAAGGTAGTGGGGCGTCCCACCTTCACCGGCCATAAGCTCATCTAAGCGAGCCGAACCGATGGCAGCTCTCAGCGGCCCCTCTTGTTCGCGCTTGTAGCCATCGATGAGAGCGTACGCGAGCAAAATGAGCAGAGGCGTTCCGATGAGCGCGACCAGGAAATCGGCCTTGCGCTTGCCACCAACGGTGCCCTGTCCATCAACATCGTTCGGCTCGTCTGCGACGGTGACGGGCTCCTGCACCGCCTCCTCCGCCTTCGCCTTCTTTTTGGTCGCCTTAGCCATTGGAACTCTCCACATGCCCGTCTTCGGGCCGCCACGCATTCATCGGATCTGCGCAGTCGGCGGGATGGTACGTCTCATCTCCGAGGCGCAGCAAGAACTCGCCACCTTCTTCATGAAGATGCGCGCCTAGCTGAACGGCAGCATGATTGTCGAAGCGCGCTGGTACGCGCCCACCGCGAACGTTGCACCAGAGCAAGCCCTCTGGGTCGATGCAGAGGGAGTCCACGTCGAGACGTTCCTCGATATTCCCAGAGAGCTTCAGCCAAGGGCCATCCTCCCGAAGCGCAAAGGCACGCACGGAGTAAGGAGGCCCTTCGATCTCGACAAAGGCCCAGTTGATGTTGTTCTGAAGACAAAAGCGGCCATCCGGCGCTCGGTCGATCCAGGCATCGAAGCTCCTACAGAGCCCTTTGTGCTTCAGCTGCTCCCCGTCATGAAACCACCGGCCTTTGGCGTCACGAACGATGGTCGTTTCGCGGGTAAAGCCCTTTGCCAACATTTCCGCCGCGTCCATGCCCCACGTTCATACCGCTAGAGGCCGCAATAACAAGGCCCTACGGAGTCTGAACCCCGGGTTCACTGCAGGCAGGCTCAAACCCCAGCTGACAGGCCTTTTGGAAGAACGACACGGCCAAGGCTTGGTTTCGAGGCACGAGGGAGCCGTCTCGGCGCATCACCCCCATATTGCGACAGCCGTCGCGGTCGTTGAGCTCGCAGGCCCGTGTCCACAGGGCGATGATGTCTTGCGCAGGTCTCGGCTCAACGTGGTTGTAGAGGTGCATACCCGCCTGGACGCAGGCCCTGCTCACGTGGGATGAGTCTTGATCTAGCTGGCACGCGTCACGGAGGACCGCGAGGGCTGGCCACCCTCGCAGGCACGGCTCGCGTAGCGAAGCGCTTGAGCCCCATCGACGGGCCCGCCCCCACCGTCACGAAACAGAACCGCCAGGTCGGCACAGCTCGTGAAGATGCCTTCATCGCAAGCGGAGGCAAAGAGCGCGCGTCCACGAACTTCGTCCCGCGGAAGCGCCGACCCAAAGGAGAGCTTCCACGCCAAGTTCCCACAGGCGAGGAAGACCCCAGCAGCGCACGCCCCATCGAGGTAGCCCGTCGCGCGGGTCACGACCTCTTCGCTCACGTTACTACTCCCCTGCAGTAGGAAGGTGCCAGCGTTCGCGCAGCCCATTGAATCGCCCATCGTGCAGCCTCGCTCGGACATCGAGAGCGCCTCTTCGACGCTTCCCGTACGCTGAAGCGCGACGCCCGCGTTGCTGCAAGCGCCGCCCACGCCGCCTTCGCATCCCTGACGAAAGTAGACCAACGCCTCGCTAGGGTTGGACTCGGAAAGTCGGATGCCGAGGTCCTGACAAGACGGCGCTCGGCCCGACGCGCACTCACGCCTGTACTCGTCGTCCGTCGCACTCGCGCCGCAGGTCTCCACGTTGCTGGTGTTCGTTCCCGAAAAGCTCGTGTTGATGACCAAGGAACCCGAGCAGCGCTGCCCTTCGTGAATGACGGTATAAGAGAAACGCTCCGCGGCTTGTTCGAGAGCTAGAATCTCGTCGCCGCCTCCTTCGAGCCATTCACGCGCGCCGGCTTCGTTCGTTCCAAACGGGTCGACCCCGAGAACACCTGAAGTGGCCACGTGGAACAAGCCAAGGACCATCGCCACGAGCGAGAGACCGATATTCCTCGCGCGGTGCTCGCCTTTGAAAGCACGGATGATCGCGACCAGGCCGAGAACACAAGCCAGCCCTCCGGCGCCGATCTTGACGTAGTCCAGCTCGTTCGCGACGAAGTTGAACACAAAGGGGACGACGGCGAAGAGCAGGGAGAACTGCAGCAAACCCCGTGATGAACGCTTCATGTCACGGAGAAGCTCTTCGTCGTTTTCCATGGAACGTAGTCTCCCAGGGCTTGAAGAAGGTCAAGCCTTGCGATGGAGGACGCCACCCAATCAGCACGCAACCTCAACCTCAACGACGCGATGGGGAGCTTTGATGACGGAGCATTCCATCATGGGCGACCCAATTCGCAGCACCCCTTCCACTCCGCGACCGACCTCAACATCCTCTTCCGCGGTCCCGCCCAGCTCACCTCCTCCCGCTCAAGCCGCATCCGCAGAGATGTCGGCAGACGAAGCCGCAGCGGAGCTTCATCGACTCGCTGCGGCGCATCGACGTACCGCGCAACGTCGGCGCGGCCCTCGTCTAGACCTAGAGTCCCTAAGCCCGAGGCGAGTCGCCCAGCGAGCGGTGGCGGACGCGGAATCGACGCGATTTCTCAACGCGATGGAGCCCGCCGAGCGAACCGAGCTCATGGAAAACATGGCTCAGAAGATCGCTGACGGGATCATCGAAGACATGCAGGGCATCGTCGAAGTGTTCAACGGTATGCGCGAGGGGCTCAACGAAGGCAGGCACGCGCGTGGCGCCGAAGAGCTCCCACACCTTGAACTCGACGGTGGCCGCATTCGAAAAGTACTCGAGCACGGCATGGAAGCCGCACTCGGCGAAGCCGTTCACGCGGTCCTCGAAACAGCGCTTCATGCCATCTTCGGAGCGCCCGCTCGAATGCCTCTCGAGCAGGCCCCCGCAAGTTCCCTGGGCCCTCTTCCAGATCTCGACCGCGATCCCTCTGATCGCGCCCTCTACCTGAGATGGAACCGAGGCTTCTAGGCTTCTATGACCTCTGCCTGTTCAGCGCCGATACTGCTCTCGCTGCGCTTTCCAAAGGCGATCTCGCCCGCAGCCATATCGACGATCACGGTATCCCCAGGCGCGTAGCGACCTGCGAGCAGCTCTTGAGCGAGTGGGTTTTCCATGTATCGCTGAATGGAACGCTTGAGGGGCCGCGCGCCGTACGCTGGATCAAAGCCGACGTTCGCAAGGTAGTCCTTGGCAGCGTCCGTGACTTCCATCGTCAAGAAGCGATCCTTGAGCCGAGACTCAAAGCGCACGAGCTGAACATCGACGATCTTTCGCATGTCCACTCGGTTGAGGCGATGGAAGATCACCGTCTCGTCCAGGCGGTTGAGAAACTCAGGTCGAAACTTCGAGCGAAGATCAGCCATCACGAGCTCGTTCATCTTCTCTTCATCGTCCGTTTCGGTGATGTGCATCGAGCCGACGTTTGAGGTGAGGATGATAACCGTGTTCTTGAAGTCGACGGTTCGGCCCTGTCCATCCGTGAGGCGGCCATCGTCGAGAACCTGAAGGAGCGTGTTCCAGACATCAGGATGCGCCTTCTCGACCTCGTCGAAGAGAATGACGGAGTAAGGACGACGCCGGACGGGCTCCGTGAGCTGACCGCCCTCTTCATAACCGACGTAGCCGGGAGGTGCGCCAATGAGCCGAGACACGGAGTGCTTCTCCATGTACTCGCTCATGTCGATGCGGATCATCGAGCGTTCGTCATCGAAGAGGAAGAGCGCGAGGGATTTCGCGAGCTCAGTCTTGCCGACGCCGGTTGGCCCCAAGAAGAGGAAGCTCCCCATCGGTCGACCGGGTTCACCCAGACCCGCGCGACTGCGACGAACCGCGTTGGCCACGGCGACCACAGCCTTCTCTTGGCCGACGACGGTCTCCGCGAGGCGCGATTCCATGTCGAGGAGCTTCTCTCGTTCCGACTCGAGCATCTTGCGCACGGGCACGCCGGTCCAGCGCGACACCACAGCGGCGATGTCCTCGTCGGTGACGTCTTCCGTGAGGAACGAGACACCCTGCTGCGCCTCGTCGAGCGCGACCTGGGCCGCTTCGACGGCTTTCTCCGCGGCGGGAATGTCGCCGTACTGAAGCTTCGCCGCGACATCAAAGTTCGCCACGCGCTGTGCTCGCTCGAGATCCCCACGAAGCGATTCAACATGGGCCTTCGACGTTCGGATGGCACCGATCAGTTCCTTCTCACGAAGCCACTGCGCACGCATCGTGCTTCGCTCCTCGTTGAGCTCACTCAGCTCCTTCTCAAGGTCTTCAAGTCGCTTGAGTGACGCCGGATCACGTTCTTTTTTGAGCGCCTGCTTTTCAATCTCCAGCTGCATCGCCTTCCGCTCGACCTGATCGATCACGACGGGCATGGAGTCGATCTCCATCTTGAGGCGACTGGCGGCTTCGTCGACGAGGTCGATGGCCTTGTCGGGCAAGAAACGGTCTGTGATGTAGCGGTCGGAGAGCGTCGCCGCCGCGACGATGGCCGAGTCTTGAATTCGAATGCCGTGGTGCACTTCGTAGCGCTCTTTGAGACCTCGCAAAATACCGATGGTGTCCTGCACCGTCGGCTCACCCGCGATGACGGGCTGGAAACGACGCGCAAAAGCGGCGTCTTTCTCGATGTGCTTGCGGTACTCGTCGAGGGTCGTGGCGCCGACGCAGCGAAGCTCGCCTCGGGCCAGCGCAGGCTTCAGCATATTCGAGGCGTCCATCGCGCCCTCGGAGGCACCCGCGCCGATGAGCGTGTGAAGCTCGTCGATGAAGAGGATGATCCGGCCGTCGGCGCGCTCCACCTCTTCGATCACGGCCTTGAGACGCTCTTCAAACTCACCGCGGTACTTGCTGCCCGCGAGCATCGATCCAAGATCGAGGGCCATCAGGCGCTTGTCCTTGAGCGACTCGGGCACATCACCTTGGGCGATTCGCTGCGCAAGCCCTTCAACGATGGCGGTCTTGCCCACACCGGGCTCGCCAATGAGAACGGGGTTGTTCTTGGTGCGTCGCGAGAGCACCTGCATCACACGCCGGATCTCCTCATCACGGCCAATAACGGGGTCGATTTTTCCTTCACGCGCACGCTGGGTCAGGTCCCGCGCGTACTTCTCGAGGGCCTGGTACTTACCCTCTGGATCGGGGTCCGTGACCCGCTGGTTTCCCCGTACGTCCGTGATGGCCGCCTCCATGGCGTCACGCTTCACGTCCAACGTTTCTCGCAGGCTCTTGTCCGAGTACATGGCGAGCAGTACATGCTCCGCCGAGGTGTACTCATCTTTGAGCTTCTCGGTCTCCTGCCAAGCCTCCGTGAGCAAACCTCGAAGGCCACGGCCCATGGCCGGTTCGCCGCCGCCGTCCACGCTCGGCAGCTTGGCCACACGGTCCGCAGCTCGCTGTGCGATAGCGGGCAGGTCCGCGCCGGCTTTCTGCAGCATGGCGGGGACAAGCCCGTCTTTCTGAGCGATGAGCGCCAGGAGCAGATGCTCCGCGTGCGTCTCCGGATGCCCGTTCTTCGCAGCGCTCTGCTGCGCCGTGAGTAGGGCTTCTCGTGTCTTAGTCGTCAGTCGGTCGAGTCTCATCATAGGCCTCTTCGGTGGTTGCCGTGAGCAGAACGGGTCGCGGCTAGAGTGCGGGAGCGCGAGCTCAGCGCATGAGCTCGTTTTATGGGCTCGGCCGGCTGCCGTCGCACTCCTGCGGCCACGACTCTCACGTTAAGTCTGCCTTTGAGCCGGTCAACGGGTGACGAACAATTCGTGACGTGGCATGAAGGCATGGATGCGTCTGCGACTCCTCGCCGCCCTAGTTCTCACGATGGCCTGCGGCGATGACCCAACGCCGGATCTGCGGCTCATGACGCCGAGGACCACCATCGAGACCATGCTCGATAGCTACGGCGTGGCAGCTCTTCCCCAAGAAGAGATCGACCGGCGCATGGCGATTGGCCGACGCTTTCATCTCAACGACCCCGCCGCGCTGCGCGCCTGCTTCTCGGACTGGGAAGAGCCAGCCGGCGAAGGCCTCGCCGGCTACGTCTTTGGCAGCGTGATCGTCGCGAAAGACGACCTCATCGCGACGGTGCGTGACGACGAAGCCGAAGTGATGGTGCGCGACCCCGAGCGGCGAACACGGCCGGTCTTTCTCGAGCGAGACGGCGGATCCTGGCGCATCAACCTGCAGCGAAGCGTCCCTCGCGCCGTACGCGAGGAGATCGAAAGCAAAGCCGCCGAGCGTGCGGCGGAAACGCCGGAAACGCCGGAAACGCCGGAAACTCCCTAAGTTCGCAGCGGCGGCACGGCTTCGGATCTCCTTCGCACTCTTCTCGTCTTTCGCGAGCGGGTAAAGATCGTTGCGGATGATGAGGAGGCCACCCTCCCGTCCACGAAGCGCAAGGACATGGCCCTCATCGGCGCCAAGGGTAAGGGGCGAGCTC
>JBLHKB010000020.1:0-32367 GCA_047619315.1 Polyangiales bacterium | reverse complement strand
CGCTGTGTACTTCAAATCGCATGCACTTCGACCTACGTGAATCGTACAACTCCAAAGAATCGCACGGAGGGGTATCTTAGGGCACAGCGCCTGAGAGATCGACCGTATCGAACGGACGGTTGGCTCCTGAGCGAAGATCGTCGCACTCTCTTTGGGTGACTGAGCCGAGCGAGAAAGACCCCTGGACCGACGACCATCTGACCGCTGGTGTTCGCATCTGGCAGCGCAAGAAGGGCCATCGCTATTCCCTCGACGATGTCCTGACCGCCCATGAAGCTCTCTCGCAGCGCCCCAAACCGCGGCGCTACCTCGACCTCGGCTGCGGCATTGGCTCTGTCCTGCTCTCGGTGTTTGAGACCGCCCGGCCCGAGCGCGCGGTGGGACTCGAGGCCCAAGAGCAGAGCTTCCGGATGGTGCAAAAGAACACGGCCCGAAACGGCTTCGACATCGAACTCTTTCACGGTGACCTACGCGACCCCGAGCGCCGCGCCGCTCTCGACGGCCCGTTCGACCTCATCACGGGTACACCTCCGTACGCGCCCCCTGGTACTGCTACGCCGTCGCCGGATTCGCAGCGCGCCCACGCTCGAATCGAATACCGCGGAGGCATTGAAGCCTATCTTGAAGCCGCCGCCGAACTCCTCGCGAAGGACGGCGACTTCGTCGTCTGCGCCGCCGCCGACCCAGAGCGTGTTCTCGAGGGGGCGAAAGCAACGCCGCTTGTGGCCCACCAGCGACTTGATGTCGTGCCGCGGGCAGGGCGTGATGTACTTTTTCACGTGTGGCGTTTCCGCTCTGAGCCCGCAGAACTACGCGTCGAACGTTTTGTCGCCCGCGACGACACTGGCGAACGAACGCAGCAGTACGTGGACCTTCGGGCCTTCTTTGGGCTGCCGCTGCCGAACCATGCCGGCGGGTCGACGTAGGCAAGCCCAGGTGCCATAGCTGGCTGAACACCGTGGACGAGAAAAGCAAAAAGAAAAAAGGGAAGGGCGGCTCGTCGAGGGCCAAGCGTCGCGCCAAGCGGGGCGAGCACCAGTCCCTCTCCGGCGAGAGCCAGGAGCCCTCCAAACCATCGAAGCCAAAGGCACAGAAAGAAGCCCCAAAGCCTACGAATTCACCCCCGCCGGAGCGGACGCCAGGCGGGAGCCGTTTCACAGAGCGATCGGAACATGGGCCGATGGCCTCGCGACGCCCTCTGACGCAGCGAGGCCTCCCTACTCGTGGCCGCGGCGACGCGACGCTCTTGGGCCATCTGGAAGCCGCTTGGAGTGCAGCGGATGCCGACCCCGATGAGCTGACTCACGGTTTTCACAGCTACCCCGCCCGGATGCACCCACTTCTGGCCCGTCGGTGCCTCGAAATCACCACCGGAACCATCCTCGACCCCTTCTGCGGAAGTGGCACCGTCCTCATCGAAGCGATGATCGCCAACCGGCGCAGCGCAGGCGTCGACCTTAATCCCATCGGACTTCGCCTCGCCGAGGTCAAAAGCGCGCTTCGGCATGAGGCCGGACGCGAGAGCTTCGCGGCACTTGTTCGCGACATCGCGGAACGTTCAGAAGCCCGCGTTCGTGCTCGTGTCCCCGTGCATGCACCGCTCTCGCGCCAAGAGACCGCCTGGTATGGCGGGCACACACTCAAAGAGCTCGCCGGCCTTCGCGAAGAGATCCTCACCACCGAAGATAGGCGCGAACGACGTTGCCTCGAGATGGTTTTCTCGTCGCTCGTCGTGAAGTTCTCCATGCAGCGCGCCGACACCGCCGAGCGCATGGTCGAGAAGCGTATTCGAAAAGGACTCCCCACGGAGTTCTTCGTCCGGCGCGGCCTTGAGCTCGTCGACAGGTGGGCTGCCCTCGATGACGCGACGCCCCCAAGTGCACCACTCCCAGAGATGTATTTGGGCGACGCCCGAGAGCTCAAAGAAGTTCTCCCGGTCGGTTTGACCGCGAACCTCATCCTCACTTCACCGCCCTACGGCGGAACCTACGACTACATCGATCATCACGCGCGGCGCTACCCATGGCTCGGCATGGAGCCCGTTCAGCTCGCCAAAAACGAAATCGGCGCCCGTCGCTCCAGTCACGGAGCAGGAGCCGCCAAGGCGTGGGACAAAGAGCTCGGTCAGGCGCTCACGGCGATGAAGAGTGTTCTTCACAGAGAGGGAATCGTCGTGCTCCTCATCGGCGACGGACTTCTTGAAGGCAAGCCCGTCCCGGCGGATGAGCAGCTGATGCGTATCGCTCCGCGTCACGGTCTTGAAGTGCGAGCTATCGCGAGCCAAGAGCGCCACGACTGGCAGGGCGGCGACTACCGCTATGAGCATCTGGTGGCACTCGTTCCGTCGCCGAGAAGCCGCTGAGTTCGCCGAGCGGCGTCAGCTTGCGCCTTCGCCGTGGTCTGAGTTCTCGCTCCTGAAATTCGGAACACTTGGCTAGTTTGCCAGGCGTACAAGAACCGCGGGGGCAGTCGTTCTTAACTCGGATGGCGGAGCTTATTCCTCTTCGAGTGCCCCATTCCTCGGCTTGCTTCAGCACGTCCGACGCCTTCGCGCAGACGCTGCATTCCGCGGTTCTACCCTCGCTCACACGCCCCGAATACACCATCGGCGGCGAAGCGGAGGTGATTCCGCTCTGTCGTTTTTTTGACCTGGGAAGGCCGTTTGCCGATGTTCTCAACATGTCTTCCGACGAGCGATCTGAGCTGCGCGGCACCGTCCTCGACGGTCGCTACCGCTTGGGCGCATGCATTGGTGTCGGCGGCACCGGGGTGGTCTTCGAAGGTGAGCGCCTCTCGGACGGTCACTCCATCGTGGTCAAGACCCTACGACCCGTCTACGCGGGCCACCCAGATCTTGGTCGCCGGCTTCGCCGCGAAGTTGAGGTCGCCCGCAATGTCCACCATCCCGCCGTCGTCAACGTGCTTGACGAGGGCACCCTCGATGATGCGACACCCTACTTGGTGATGGAGCGCATCCGTGGCGAGGCGATGAACCGCTTGCTACGTCGCATGGGAACCCTTGGCGTTGCCGAGACTCTCATCATCGCCCTGCGCGTCGCTGACGTGCTGCATACAGCGCACGCTCAAGGCTACATCCACCGAGACGTCAAGCCTGAGCACATCATCCTGGACCGCGACCTTAAGGGAGATCTTCGTGTCTACCTTCTCGACTTCGGCGTCTGTGCTTCGGACACCGCGCCGGAGGACGAGCGCCGCCGCGAGCGCGGTCGCGTCTTCGGGACTCCCAGCTATGTCTCGCCCGAACAAGCGTCCGGCGACCCTGATGTAGACGGCCGCGCCGATATCTTTGGCCTCGGCATCGTGGTCTTCGAAGCCCTCGCTGGCCGCATGCCGTTCAGCGGTTCGACGGTGACCAATCTTCTTCGCCGCATCATTCGCGAAGACGCGCCGCGCGTTGGCCTAGTCTGTCCACGCGTAAGCCGCGACCTCGATGCTGTCATCGCGCGTATGCTCGCCCGCGACAAGAGCTATCGCTTTCCCAACGCTCGAGCGCTGAGCCGTGCGTTAGCCATGTACGTCCCCGAGCGCGCGCGCATCGAGCGGTCCCTCGCTGCGCAACTGCACGTCGGTAAGCGCCAGGCCGAGTCCGTTCCCACGGTGGAACACACCGCCGCTTAGGAGCGCTGCGTGTGGAAGTTCGCCGCGAGAATGGCGCGGTGCTGATCGGTGTCAGAGCGACGATACGCGCCACGGGTGCGACGATACGCATACGGTCGGCGCGCTCGTCTGTAACAATGACCAGCGGGACGCCCTGAAAACGAAACTCCCAGACGTTGCCGTTTCGAACCACATCCGTTGCAACGGACGCCACGACCCCATCGATGGGCTCCAAGGTCATCATCGAGGCCGCTGCCGTCAGGCCTCGTCGCCGTTAGGTCGCGATCACCTGATATCTTCCACGAAGAACAAAGTGCCCTCAGTCGAAGAACAAAGTGCCCTCAGTCGAAGATCACAGCTGTTTGCTCCGTCACCGCAACATGCTTGCCCTTGGAGTCCCACATGTGCCCGAGGGTCGTTGAGAATCCGTCGTTCCCCGCGAGCGTCTCGTCGCGAAAGCGATGAAAGCCTGGCGCGGAATCACCCAGGAGATGCGCCGTCCACGTCACGGTACTGGCGAAAGCAGGCGCGCTGAGCCGCAAGATCGAGGGGCAGGGCCATGCATCCAGGAGCATCAGCTGCAACTCCGCTGGAGAAGCCCCCGCTGTGTCCTTGAATCGTATGTATCCACCGAGGCGAGCATCTGGACCGCCTTGGAATGGAAGCGTGCCCTCGGCGAAATAGAAGTCCGCCTTGTCCGTGAACTCCGGCGTGATTCCAGCGATGTACGGCATCTTTGGAAGAGTCGTGGGCTCCGCCCACTCGGGCGCCACAGGGCCTTCGATTCGGATCGAACGCTCACGCCCTTGAATGAACACGAGACTCACCTGTGCTCGAAGGCTCGATTCCTGGGAGAGCTCTACGTGAACGAAGGTCGTCGTCTTTCCTTCACGCAGGACACGCGCGGTGCCGGTGAGTCTTCCAGCGCTGACGGGGCCCAGGAGCTGCGCCTGAACCGTTCGCAGACGCCGCGAACTCAACCGCGCCCCAAGAGCCGCTCCGAGGGCTACGGTGAGGCCGCCAAACACCGACCGACCCTGGCGCCAGCCCTCGGGAACATCGAAGTGAAAACGATCTTTGTCCTGCGTCCAGCGCTCTTGAAGAGTCATCAGCACTCAGTCGCAGTCGCGGGGCATCGCTAACACGCGCCGAAACAAAACAAAAAAAGGCGCGAGCCTAAGCCCACGCCTTTATTCTATTCTCGTTCGCCTCACTTGCCCTCAGTGAGGACGGGACGAACGAAAGTTCACTTCTTCTTGGACGTGCCGCCCTGGCGAGCCTTGAAGCGTGGGTTGGACTTGCAGATCACGAAGACCTTCCCGCGACGACGAACGACGCGGCAGTCAGGGTGACGGTTCTTTGCGCTCTTCAGCGAGTTTACGACCTTCACAGTTCTACTCCTAAATTCCGCAGCTCTCGCTCGGTCAAGTATGGGAGAGCCTTTGCAAGGCGCCGTGGAATGACAATGGTCTGGCCATTGTACTCAACTTCAACGAGCGTCGGCGCTGCCACTTTGTCGTGGTGTGCGCGTCGCTGATCCCGTCGCATGCGGGATTTCCTTCTTTTGGGGACTGCCATAATTCCTCTTCCCTTAGGGCCTTACCCTGGGGGCCGGAGTAGTAAGCCGCCCGCCCATCTCGCGCAATCGAAAATGCGATCAAAAACGATGCATTCTCCACGCTGGCCCTAATTAATCCAATAGTTACTTAGCTTTGCATCTTCTTCAGGAGGTCCGCGAAGGTGCCCATGCTCTTGGTCTGAGACGCGTCCTGGTATTCTTTCACCGTCGCGCGTGCTTCATCTTCGGCGATCGCCTTCACGCTGAGCGCGAGTCGTGTCGTATCGATGACCTTCGCATCGAAGGTCGTTCCAAGGGGAAACGCCTTCTTCACGTCCACGCCATGCTCGATGCCAAGCTCGCGGTTGTGCACCAGGCCACGCCCTGCTTTGCCCGAAACGCCTTCGACGCGCACGAAGATGCCAAACTGCTGATGGTCTTCCGCTGTCACCTTCACCACGTCGCCGACGGTGAGCGTCGCCGATGTGACGCGGGCGCCAATGGCGGCGTCTTTGGGCGCAGGCGAGAGGGAGATCCGTTTCTTGCTCGGATCCACCGACTGAACGGTCACGAGGAGCTCCTGTCCCACATTCAGGAAGCTTGAGGGATGACGTGCACCCGCACCGAGCTCCGAGACATGGAGAAGGCCTTCGATGCCGGGAGCGAGCTCCACGAAAGCACCAAAGTCCATCAGGCGACGAACCGTGCCCTGAACCACAGTGCCGGAAGGCGCCGCGTGCCCAACATTCTCCCATGGGTCGTCGGCGAGGGCTTTGAGCGAGAGCGTGATGCGAAGATCGTCGCCCTTCTTTGTCACCTCTTGCACCATTACCTCGACGGACTGGCCGACGGAGACGACCTCGTCCGGTCGCTGACGCGCGTAGCTGAGTTCGCGCGTCGGAATAAGGCCATCGACACCGCCGAGGTCGACGAAAGCGCCAAACTCCACAACACGAACGATCTTGCCGTTGAGGCGTGTGCCCGGCGTCAAACGCTCTGCGAGGGCTTCCTGGTTCACGGCCTTTTCCGCTTCAAGAATCGCGCGGCGCGAAAGAACTACGTCGCGATCGCCCTTCACCTCGATGACGTGGAAGGGGAGCGTCTGGTTCAGGTAGATGCTCGCGTCGTTCACGTAGCGAAGTTCGAGCTGTCCAATGGGGCAGAAGCCGCGAAGCCCGCCGATATCGACGCTGACGCCTCCCTTGTTGACGCCGCTGACTTTGCCCTGGACGGGGATCTTCTCGTCCATGGCGACCCGGAGCTCGTCTGTGGACATCGTGGTGCCCTTGCCGAGACCCTTGCCGAGCACGGGCGTTCCGTCATCGATGCGGACAACAAAACCCGTCAGCGTGTCTCCCGCTTTAATCGTGAGCTCGCCCTTCTCATTAAGAAGGTCGACCGTCGGGAAATACGCCTGCTGTCGTGCGCCGCCGAGGTCGATGAAGACGCCATCTTGGCCCGCGTGAACGACGAGGCCGGTCACTTTGTCGCCAACGCTGGAGCTCGCATTCTTAGGAACGGCTACATCCGCGAAGAGGTCGGCAAAGTTTGAGGAGCCTCCTCCTCCTTCTTCAGCGCCTTTCGCGCCCTTAGCGCTCCAGGCATCCGCGCTGCTCGCGACCTTTTTCTCTGGGGCTGTGCGCTCGCCACCCTCTTTGGGCACGTCGCGAACGACTTTCCGGCCACCACGGGGGCTGCGTCCGTCTCGACCGCGGGAGCGTGGGGAACCGAACTGACCACGATCTGGCTTCGAAGGAGGACGTGGAGCTGCAGGAGCGGCCTCCACAGGTGCTGCTTGCACAGGCGCCTCTACAGGCGCTGCTGCTGGTTCCGCTGCGGGCTCAGGTGTAGGCGCGGCTGCGGCGGCCTCTTCCTCTTCCTTGCTTTGACGCCTCTTCGGCTGCACAGCGGGCTCCGCGGCTGCGGCTTCGGAGGTCACGGCGTCGGAAGCCTCGGGATTCACCTGTTCGTCGGTCATCGGCGCGGTCTAGCACCCAATTGTCTGCGTGCACGACGTGCGATGGACACAATTCGCTCGAAGGAGGCACTCTGGGCCGTGCGAACCCTTCCAACAGGTCTCTTTTTGGCCGTCTCTCTCGTTTTATCGACCTTCACAGCAGCATCTGCTCGCGCCCAACGCCGCGTCGATGTGAGCGATGCCTCCTCGCTCCGAGATGCCCTCGAAGATGCGATACCTGGCGACGACATCGTTCTAGCAACGGGCGACTACGACGTGGCTGGCAATCTCCGAACACGAATCGCGGGGACGCGAGAGCGTCCGATTCGCGTTCGCAGCGAAGAGCCTCTCGGCGCGCACCTTCGTTTTGGCGCCGAAGGCGGCCTCGTCGAAGGCTTCATTCCAGCTCACGCCAACTGGACATTCGATGGCCTGCGTCTCGAAGGCGTCTGCAGCGATCACTCGCGCTGCGAGCATGCATGGCACATCGTGAACGACGCCGATGGCGTCGTGATTCAGAACTGCGAAGCGTTCAACTTCAACGCGCACATCAAAGGCAACGGCGGTGGCGACTCTGTTACTTTTCCCGACGACGTTCTCGTCGTCGGCAATCATTTTTACAACACGGCGCCACGCCAAACCTCAAACCCAGTCACTCCCATTGACGTCGTTGGCGGCCGACGCTGGGTCGTGCGCGCCAACCACATCCACGACTTCGAAAAAGCTCAGGGAAACAACGTCAGCTACGCCGCCTTTTTCAAGGGCACCAGTCGCGATGGGATCTTTGAGCGTAACCTCATCGTGTGCTCCCAGGAGTTTAGCGGTGGTACGCGTCTTGGTCTCTCGTTCGGTGGTGGCGGCACCGGACCGGACCCTGTCTGCGAAGGTGGCGACTGCTCTATCGAGCACATCGGCGGCATCATGCGCAACAACATCATTCTACATTGCAGCGATGTTGGCATCTACGTGAACGAGTGCGTGGACTGCACGATCGCCCACAACACGCTCTTCGATACCGCAGGCATCGACTTTCGCTTCGAAGTCACCCGCGTCACGGCCATTGGCAACCTGCATTCGGGCAATATGCGCGATCGCGATGGCGCCACGAGCGACCAGCGTGGAAATCTACGCATCGAAGACGCCGACTTCGAGACTTTTTTTCGTGACCCCGCAGGCGCCGATTTTGCCCTCGTCGACGGCAGCGCTTTTGTCGACATGGGTGAAGCCCTCGAGAACGTGAGCGACGACTACTGTGGAAATCTGCGAAGTGGAATGTTCGACCTCGGCGCCGTCGAGTTTGACGGAGATGGCCCTTGCGACACCACGCAAATCCACCCCAGCGCTTCGGCTCCCCCGGGCGGAGATGCCGGTCCAAGCGATGCCGGCCCAGCCGTCGACGCCGGCCGAGTCACCGACGCTGGGCCTGCATTCGACGCCGGGCCTGCATTCGACGTCGGACCGAGCCGGGATGCGGGCGCCGCTCCCGATGGAGGAGGGTGCTCCATGACACGCCCAGCTAGCGGTCAAAGCCCGGACCTCGCCCCCTGGGCTCTTATCTGCCTCGTCGTACTCCGTCGCCGCAGGTTCAACTCCCTCTAACATCAACCTCACGTCGCGCTATGCTCCGCCCGTGTGGCGCGTACTCTTAATCTTGATGCTTCTCCTGACGGCGCCGGCGCACTCGCAGCCGGATGCGACCTATGCTCGCATTGGCGACGTTCAGCTCACCGTCGCCCAAGTTCAGGCCGCCGTCGACGCGGCAGGAGCGAGCACACGCGCCGAAGTTCAAGCTATCGCTGACGAGCTCGTCAACCACGAGCTTCTCCTAAGCGAGGCCCGTCGCCGTGGCCTTGAGCGCCACGTGCTGGTTCGCGATACGTGGAGAACTCTCATGGTTCAGCGTTTTATGCGTCGTGAATTCGATGCTCGCCTGACGCGCGCGAGTATTTCCAGCGAAGCGATCCGCGCGCGTTTCGACGAGGACCCCTCGGCTCATCGGCGCGGTTTCGACGGCTCGGCGGAAGGCATTCGTGGAACGCTTTGGCGCGAGCGCCGTGACCGGGAGGTGGAGACGCTCCTCAATATTTGCCGAGAGCGAAGCCCGGTTCACTTTCGTCCTGAACTCCTCGCGCGGATTCCAATCCCCGAGGATGTTCCGGCTACTCCGGCCGAACAGTTTAGGTCGCGCTTTGGCTGCGCCCACTGTGCGCGCCAGCTGCAAAACGATCCCACGACGCCCACCAACGTGTTTGGTAGCCCCGTTCCCGAGATCCCTGATTGGGCTCGCCGCGGTGCAACCAAGAACGCGCCCTGAACTCGCTTTGGAAGCTAGCTGACGAAGTCGTGAGCAAGGTACCAAGCGGTCGATAGAAAGAGGCTCAGGGCTGCGCCCCAGCTGAAGCGGCGGTTCAGCAGAACAATTCGCGGCCCTCCGAAAATGAAGAGGAAGAGCGGCACCATGATGAGCATGCCGGGATAGAACGCGAGGGAAGGTTCCCCTTCAAACGTCCGTGCGCTCTCACCGAGCCACTCCCAGAGCGCGACGCCGACGATCGCGACCAAGTCGCAGACGAGGACAATCGCGACCTCGACTGGAACCACGCGCTTGGGATGAACTGGGTGCCGGTTTGGCTGAAGGTAAAAATAGAAGGGCAGGAACATGATCGCTATGACGACCAGCGACATCGGGAGCGCCAGGAGCTTCGCCAAGAGGCTCTCTAGGTACCAGTCGCGCAGAGGTTCGAGCGCACTTCCCGTGACCAAAGGCACGGCTATGAGAAAGGTGAGCGTGCCGAGCATGATGGAAAGGAAGACCCACTGAGTACGCGCCGTGGGCTTCACCGCCGTCCCTTCGAGTACGGGTTGGGACCCCGCGTCGTGGCTGAGCCTCGGGATGATGGCGAGGCTCCACGTGAACCCCACGAAGGCCAGCGCCGGCCAAACGCCGTTGAAGACACTTGGCGCTTGGAAATCCGCGACCAGCATCGTGGTCAGCGGCGCGGCGAGCGCCGCGATCGAGAAGTCGACGACGATCGAGAGGAAGGCGAAGCGTCGCTTTTCCTCAGCCGTTGATTCGGGCGTTTCCACACCTGGTGGTACGAGTTCTGGGTCGGAAGCTTCCTCGAGAACAACTGCTAGTGTCCCGCCGTGGACATCCGGCTCCTCGTTATCGACATCGTTGAGAAACTGGGTCTCATCGCCAGCGCTGCCCTGGTGTCCGTCCTCGTACCGCCGCTGAGAAACCGGCTCCTCGGGATCGGCGGTCAACCCCAGGACCGTTTTGTCGCTCTGCTGCTCGGCTTCTGCCTCTCCATGTGGGGCGCCAAGATGGGCCAGACCTGGCTCGGCGTGCAGATGAACTTCGTCGCCGTCGGCATTCTCATGGCGTCGCGCTTCCGCATTGGAGCGTTCGCCGGCCTCCTCGGAGGTCTCTTCTTCGTTCTACGCGTCGAACCATCGCTCCCCGTGCCGCCCTTAGGTTGGTCCATTGTCGTCGCGCTCACGGCGATGGGATCCGCCGGTGGCTGGCTCGCTGAACATTACCCTGCCACCTTCGAACGCTGGCAAGCATTTCCTACCGCCTGCATTCTGCAGGTCGGTTCGTTTGCGATCATCGCAGGTGGCCTCGCTGTCAGTGGTGGCGACGCGGCGGGGTTCATCGCTGCGTGGCCTGCGCTCCTCGTACAGATGGTCAGCACCGCCGCGGGCATCACGCTCTTTGTCGGCGTCGTCCGCGTCGTTCTCACCCGTGAAGAAAACGCCGTCGCCCTCGTCGAAGCCCGCGCGACCGCCGACCAGCTTTCCCTCGAAGCGCTTCGCAGCCGACTCGAGCCCCACTTTCTTTTCAACGCGCTCAACACCCTGCGGGCCACCATTCGCGTTGACCCGGCGCGCGCACGTGATCTTGTCTCGGACCTCAGCGACCTCTACCGCTATCTACTAACCCACCCCAATGATGCGCCGCTCAAAGACGAATTCGAACACGCCAAGGCGTACCTTGGCATTGAGAGGGCGCGCCTCGGAGCGCGTCTTGAGGTTGAGATGATAATCCCCGTCGAGGTTCGCCAGGTTCAGGTACCAGCGCTTCTTCTTCAGCCCCTCGTGGAGAACGCCGTCAAACACGGAGTTGCAGCCCACGAAGGCAACGGAAAAGTGGAGGTGATCGCATGGGCAGATGGCGATATGCTCCAAGTCGAAGTGATCGATTCAAGTGAAGGTAAATACGTCGGCGTAGTCAAAGAAGGCACTGGCATCGCTCTCAAAACGCTCCGTGCACGCCTCGACCAGCGCTACAAAGGCGCCGCATCGCTCGAGCTGGTCAAGCACGCCACGGGGACCTGCGCCCAAGTTCGCCTTCCTCTCGCCGTGGAGGACGAACAAGCATGAGTAAAGAACTGCGAGCTGTTTTGGTGGATGACGAGCCTCTCGCCCGAGATGAGCTTGGCTTCATGCTTGGCGAGTTGGACGTGAAGATCGTCGGTGAAGCCGCCAGCGCGGACGCCGCCCTCAAGGTTGTCGAAGAGTCCCAGCCGGACCTGGCGTTTCTCGACCTTCGAATTCCTGGCCCCGACGGTATCGCCCTCGCAGAAACGCTGCGGAGCCGCTTCCCGGATCTCGCGATGGTCATGGTCAGCGCCCACGACGAAGGCGCCCTGCGGGCCTTTGAAGCCGATATCCTCGACTACCTCCTCAAGCCTGTACGCTTCGAGCGTCTCAAAACGGCCGTCGAGCGCGCACGCAACCAACTCGTCACAGCAGCACCAAGCGTAGAACCCCTCGACCGCCTCGCGGTACGCCGCAAAGGTGCGTACGTCGTCGTCGACATCGCTGACGTCCTCTTCTTTCAGGTCAAAGACGAACTCGTCTGGGCCGTGACGAAAGAGGACCGCTTCGCCCTCGACCTCACGTTGTCCGCCCTCGACAAGAAGCTCGACACCACGGAGTTCTTTCGCAGTCACCGGAGTTGCCTCGTACGGCTCTCGGCCATCAGCGCCATCGAGCCGGTGGGAAGCGGGGCTTACGAACTCGTCATCACTCACCCAGAGTCGCCTCGGGTGCCACTCGCTCGTGAACGGGTGAGGACTTTACGAGAGTATATCCCCTTCGCCGGGTGATTCTCCTCGTTTCAGTACGCTTACGACTGCTTACACAGGGTAGGGGGGCGTTATCGCGTCGATCGCAAGTCGGGCTTCGCGATCAAGCGACAGATCGGAACACGGCGCCGTGACCTCACGGAAGAACCTCGAGTCGGCGCGCTACGTTCTTCGTACTAGAGCGACTGAAGCACAGCGTCTGGCGTCGTTGGTTCGTTCCCAAACGTCGCGTCGATGGCTTCACTGGCGCGACCATCGAGTTCGATGGTTGGGGCAGGCGTGGCGCCCTGCGTATGGATTGGGTAGCGAATCCGCACCCGTCCCGCGAAGGCGGGGACCTCGAGGCGCCCTGCGGCGTCCCGGAGACAAGTCCGCAGCGCGTTTGGCATCTCGCCGACCACTTCGGCGGAGACGACCTCTTGGTCGGCCAGCGTCAGCTCGTAAACGGCGCGCACGGAATGATCTTCGCGCCCTCTTCGGTCGCTACGAAGGCAGGCACGCGCCGCTGGAATGAGGCGGGAGCGCAACAGCGAGAGAACGGGCTCCGCTGAAACTGAAGTCTGTGAGTCTCCGGGCGCTTGCGCTGCCACTGTGAACTCACCGGCTCTTGCTGCGCCCTCTGCACGCCCAGCGATAGCGAGTTGATTGAGCCCCCCCGCCATCGCCACGCCGAGTGTGCCAAGAACTGGCGTGCCGCGACGCCCGCGAAGTGTTCGCGAACTTCCAACTCCAGTTCCATTCGCCGTCACCGAAAGTAGCTGCTCAAAGAGTGCATCACCCTGAGCGCTCGAAGCATTCCAGACCTGGCCTCCGCTCGCCTGGACGAAGGCCCGGATCCCCTCGTCCACGTCTCGCTCGACGACCTGGATGTAGTGAACGCGTACGCCGGGCGGCGCTCGCAGCGCTTCACCTGGCGTCAGACCCCCATCGCCAATGACGACCATCAGGTCACCGCGACGCAGCTCAAGGACATCGACGACCGTATCCAAGCGAGACGCCGCGCCCAGGTCCAAGCCCACGCCGCGCGCGCTCAGATCTTGGGGAACTTCCCGCGCCTCGCGTCGCTCCAGAATCGCGACGCTGCGGCCGGCGACAGCTGCCGCACGCACGTGCGAACCCGGCGGCAAACCCCGCACGAGGGCTTGAACGACATCCGTCGTGCGTCCCCGCGCTGGCCCACGTGTCGATGGCGAAACGTCCAGCGCCAAAGCCAAGTTCACCGAGGAACGGCGCCCCACGCTAGACTCTGTGTACTCGCGCGTGCACCAGCGCCGCCCGCAGCGATACGCACTTCGGCTGGTGTGTCGTCCTTCTCGAACTCGCGCGAAGAGCTGCGTAGGGCGCCACGGCTCGACGAGCCGTGCGCGTGTGCCCAGGACCTCTTGTTGGACGCTGGCTCCTTCGTAGCCCTCCGCGATGAACGTGACGCGTGCGGGCGCGACACGGAGGTCATTGCCGCGTTCGGGAAGAATCATGCGTGCGACGCCTCCTCGAACTTCGACCGGCGCGACGTAACTCCAACGGAGCTCCGTACTCTGTCCTTGGCGAACCGGGGCGACACGCAGTCTTGCTTCGCCGTCTTCTATTTGAATATGTGCAGCGACAAGTCCGCCGTCCGCGGAAAACGAAGCGTCGAACTCTTCGCGGTTTCCCTCCTCTGCCACGCGACACTCCGTCCCGTTGCAGACCTCCAGGCCACCGAGAGAAGATCCTGGGGGAAGGGGCACACGGTAAAGAACCTCCGCCGCGAACCGACCTGAGTGCACGAAGACCTGTCGAACGGCTACGGACGCCAAACCATGTCGAAGGTGGACAAAGACATGATGCTCGGTTTCGCGGGCGCCAGGAATCGCGGCCAGGACTTCACCCAATTCACTGCCTGGCGGAACATCTCTCGGTGAGGCGAGCTCGACCCCCGCGAGCGAACTCGTATCACCCGTGCTCAGGGGATCGTGAGGGTCCGCCGAAGGGAAAAGGCGTTGGAGAGCCTCCTGCGACTCCTGCGCAGATGCCGAGGACATCCCAAAGAGGAGCAGCGCAGAAAAAAAGATCGAGTGGAGGCGCACAAACATTCAGGACAGCCACAGTGTCCGATTGTTCCGGCGAACCTGCAATTCGAGCAGTTTTGCGCATCTCGACCAAAGATGCCCAAGGCGAATTCGCCTCAGGAACACGCAAAGAGCGCTCGTCCCGTCAAAATCGCCCGATCTTGCCGGCGGCCAGGCCAAGACGTCGCACCCCATCTCGATCAGGTGAAAGCGCGGTCCACGGAGGATGACCCTAGCTAAAGCGCCCTCACTGGTTATTATCTCCCCATCGCAGGCCAAGCCTGCAGGAGGAGCAATCGGATGGTTTTCGGCAAGGTTTTCAACTTCGTAAAGGACGGCGTCCAGGAGATGCTGATCCATCGCCCGGACGACAAGAAAAACCTAATCATCTACAAGCACCCGGAAAACACCATTCCGAAGTACTCGCAGCTCACCGTCGACGCCGACGAAGCTGCCGTGTTCTTCCGGGATGGAGCCATCGTTGGAACGATGCGCACAGCCGGTGCTGGCCAGCGTCACATGCTCGACTCTCAGAACATTCCGTTCTTGAGCAATCTCGTCGACAGCGTGACCGGTGGGAATATCTTCATCACCGACCTCTACTTCGTGACGATGCGCCCGATCTACGATCAGCGCTTCGGCGGAGAACTTGGTTATGTCGAAGACCCAATGCTCGGCGAAATGGTCACGCCGCGAATCTTCGGTAAGTTCGCTTTCCAGGTCGTCGATCCCGCGCGTTTCATCGTGAACTACGTCGGCATGCAGGGGAACGTCGGCAACGAAGCCATCATGGGCTGGATCCAGGAACGTTTCCGCAGCTCCATCAAGACCGTCATCGGCAACGTCCTTGTCACCGAGCAAAAGAGCTTCCTTCAGCTCATGCCGCTGCAAGAACAGCTCGCGCGCGCCATGGAGGAGAACGCTCCCGATCTTGCCGACATCGGCATCAAGATCACGCAGATCGGCGACTTCAACCTCAACCTTTCCGAAGAAGACGAGGCGACGCTCAAGACGGCTCAGTCCGAAATCGGAGCCGCGAAGCGCGCAGCCCGAGTGGCCAACATCGCGATCGCATCGGCGCAGGCTGAAGCGCAGCAGAAGCAGTTCGAACTCGACCAGACTTTCCAGCAGGACGCTCGATACACGGGTCTTGCAGGCGGTAACTTCACCGCAGCGGCTGCAGGCCAAGCGATGATCGGCGCTGGCAAGGGCATGGCCCAGGGCGGCGGCGGCGGCGAAGGCGGCGGCGGCAACCCCATGATGGCCGGTGCTGGTATGGGTGTTGGCTTCGGCATGGCTCAGATGATGGGTGGCGGTATGGCGGCTCAGCCTCCTCAGGCTGCTCCAGCGGCCGGGAGTGGCCCAGTCACCTGCGGCGGATGCAGTGCAAGCGTCCCCGCCGGAAAATTCTGCGCGGAGTGTGGCAGCAGCCTCAGTCCATCCCCCAAGTTCTGCCCTTCATGCGGCATCCAGAACGCTGCGGGTTCCAGGTTCTGCTCCGGCTGCGGAACGTCCACGGGCTAGTATGTTGCGCCTGGTCGGGTGGCTCTGCTTCGCCTCTGCACTTCCGCTGCTCCAAGCGCAGTCGTGCGGATTCGAGGGGTCACGCGATCTGGGCGAGCCTTGCACACGCCGTTCAGACTGTGAGGGACGCCTGACCTGCTCTGCTGGCGTCTGCAGTTTCCTGGACGCAGGCGAGATAGTCGACGGAGAGCCAGTCGACGTCGCTCCCGATGAGGGGTAGGGTCGCCACAGCGGAGCCCCCCACCGCTGTTTAAGGCCTCATGGACAGTCTTCCCCTGGAATGCCCGGAATGTGGCGAACGCTTCTCTCGAGAATCGAGCTTTTGTCCCCAAGACGGTCAGTCGCTTCTCGAAACGGGTGCTTCGACGCCACCTTTCGATGCAGACAAACCCGATCCTTCAACGTCTGGCAGCCCCAGTTTCGATGACAACACGGCGGAGGACGATTTCGACGAAGGCATCTCTGCTGAGCGCGCACCACAAGTCCCCCTAGTGCTCCCTCCTCCGCCGGCTCGACCGGCGCCGCAGAAGGATCCGCTCCTCGGCGCCCTCGTCGGTTCTTACCGAGTCGACGGTATTCTCGGACAGGGTGGGATGGGGCGAATCTATCGCGCTGTGCACACTGAGATCGGGAAACTTGTCGCCATCAAGGTCCTTCGCACGGAGGTCGCTGGTGACAACGAAGCGAACATGCGCTTCATTCGCGAGGCGCGCTCGACGAGCGCGATCGGTCATCCAAACATCGTCGATGTTTTGGATTTCGGCGCACTCCCGGATGGTCGCTCCTACTTTGTTATGGAGCTTCTCGAAGGCGGCTCGCTCTATCAGGTGATTCAACAACTTGGCCCCCTCAAGCCGCGTCGCGCCTTGCGGATGGTGGAACGTCTCGCCTCGGCCCTTCAGGCCGCACACACACGCGGGATCATTCACCGAGACCTTAAGCCTGGAAACGTCTTTGTTTGTGGCAATATCAATCGCTCGTCCGAGGTAAAACTCCTGGATTTTGGCATCGCTAAAATCGCTGACGCGACGGTTCGTCTGACGGTGGTCGGTTCGATCTTTGGCACCCCCCAATACATGGCTCCGGAGCAGTGCATCGGCGCGGATGTTGATCACCGAGCCGACATCTACGCTCTCGGCATCATGCTGTTTGAGATGCTCACGGGTCGGCCGCCTTTCGACGACCCCGTTCCGGTCGAGGTGCTCATACAACAGCGGTCGTCTCCCGTTCCGAGCTTGCCTCAGGAACTCGCGGCCCTGGAGCCGCTGCTTCAACGCGTCTTGGCAAAAGACCCTGCTGACCGCTACCAGTCCATGACGGAATTTGGAGTCGCTCTTGAAGACGCGAGCGACGCGCTCAGCGCGCCCCCGCAGTCCAGTGGTGCTTCACCTGCGCTTTCGCCCGCGCCCGCGCCCGAGCACCCCGTTTCCCACTATCCCGCAGCACAACCGTCTCATCCAGGTGCCGTAGATAATGTGCCTGCTCCCTTGGGGCCTCCGAACTCGGCTGCTGCAGCTCCCGCCCAGTCAGTGCCTGGTATGGCTCGAACCCTCGCCTTCAACTACAATGACCCGCCTCCAGGCGTAGCGGCGCCTGCACCGTACTCCAGCGAACCATCCGCTCCGGCACCGCAGGCGCAGTCACCTGGTCTTGCTGCTCCGCCACCGGCGACCGCTCCACGCTCTACGTCACGTGGGCGAATTGCTCTGCTCGTTTTGGGGGCACTTTCCGTCGTTGTGTTCGGCGCCTTCCTTGTCATCACTTTTGCGAGCTCCATCGAGGAAATCGCACCGCATGCCATGCCGTTGGCGCCTGCCGCGTTGATCACTGTGACGACGCAACCGGCCGGGGCGCAGCTTTACTCGGGCGAAACGTTGCTGGGCAATACGCCTTGTCCCATTTCGCGTCCGACAGTGGACCAAGCATTTCGGATCAGCCTCCCTGGTTACGTCGACGCGGCCTTCACACTCGGGCCCGCTTCTCCTGACGTTCACCCGGTTGTCCTCGCTCCATCTCCCTGAAAGATCCCCACGTGCGCGCTTCTCTTCGATCGTCCGGCCTCGCCATTCTTCTCCTCGCGCTGGGTTGTGGTGGAAGCACCCGCAACGTCGAAAGTCTGCCAGGAGAGCGAATCGTCGCCCCGAGCCCTGCTGCGGCTGAGTATCGAACGACGGCTGATGACCGCGGGGCGCAAGGCGAGCGGGCGACGCACATAGAAGCGGCACTTCATAGTTCGGCGACCGATGCGGGCCGCACTCTTCGGGGAGACAGCCGCCTTGCCACCCTCGCTCAGTGGGTCGCAGAGCACGCCGTCGAGGGAGAGTCCATTCGCCAGGAGGTCGTGTCGTTCTTCACTCATCATCTGGGCTTGGTTGAACAGCCGCACTTCCTACTTCAGACGACGACGGGTCTCACCCACGAGATGAGCGATGAGCTCGGTGCCGCGTTCGGCCGGCGCCCCTACACCCACTACGGCATCGCGGTGGTCCAACAAGAAGGGCAGAACCTCGCGATCGTCGCGCTCTCTACTCGGCCCGCGAACCTTGAGCCTCTCTCCCGCACTCAGGCGCCTGGGTCACTGAGCATCCAGGGGGCGCTCACCGAGGGTTATGAACGCCCTGTGCTTGCGTTGACACGCCCGAGCGGCGTCACGGAGCGCGTCCCAATGGGCAGCGGTCCTTCGTTCTTGACACAGGTGCCCGCGGAGATCCCTGGCACCTACCAAGTCGAGGTGTTGGCCTACGGCCCCCTGGGACTCACCGTGGTCGCCAACGCGCCGGTGTTCGTGGGTGTTGAGCCGCCCACTTACGTTGAGCTGCGAGCTGTGGGCGCGGGAGAAGCCGGCAACGTCGAAGCCGTAGGTGTGTCCCTCCTTGAGCTCATCAACGAGTCGCGCGGCACCCGTGGTCTCAATCCTCTTGAACGCATGACATCCCTCGACGCCGTCGCGCACTCACACAGTGAGGACATGCGCGACAATGACTTTACAGGTCATCGCTCGCCGACCCACGGCGACACGGCAGAGCGCATTGCAGGCGCCGGCATTCAGAGTGGTTTGATCCTCGAGAATATTGGCCGTGGATATGGCGCGGCGGAAATTCACGCCAGCCTGATGCAAAGCCCAGGTCATCGCGCAAATATTCTGAACGAGCAGACGACACACATCGGGATTGGAGTGACCCAAGCGGAACGCGATCGCGCCTTCCTGGCGACGCAGCTTTTTATTCGCGTGAGTCGCGAGATCGACCCAGACGAGACCCAGACGCAGTTACTCGCGGCGATCAACCGGGCTCGTGAGGCACGAGGGGCGCCAGCGCTCGAGCTAGAGGACAACTTGGCGCAGGCCGCCCGAGGTGCCGCAGAGCAGTTTTTCTCGGACCCAGCGGCCACTCAGCAGTCTGTTGTGGATGACGCGAGTCGAGGTTTACGCCGTTTTGCTGTCGCCTTTCGACGCGTCAGTGGCCTTATGACGGTAGTCGGCGATCCACGGGAAGCAGAGCACCTAGAGCCCACTTTCGACCCAGAAGTTCGCTTTGTGGGCATTGGAGTAGCCCAAGGAACCCGAGCGGATAGCCCTCCAAATAGCATCGGGGTTGTGATCTTGCTGGCCTGGCCTCGCTGAAGATGTTGACCCACTCGCCACCCCTCGCATATCGTCCGTGCCTATGAGGTCGATTCGCTCCTTTATCCTTGCCTCCTTGGCCCTTGCTCTACCCGTGATCGGTGGTTGCGGAGGTTCAGACGGTGGTGACATGGTAATCCTCGATCTTGAGCCGCGGAACGCTGCGATGCAGGTTCAGACGCCGGTTCAGATCAAGGGAATGAACTTCCGGACCGACATTGGATACACTGTCTTTTTCGGTATTCATGCCTCGCCGCAGGTCACCATCATCGACCCCGAGACACTCTTGGTCGCTGCACCTCAGGTTGACGAGGCCGGTCAGGTCGACATCACCATTCGTGCGGATGATGGCCAGGCCTTCCGAATCGTCGGTGCCTTCGAGTACCAAGATGTCGGCGGCAATGTGGTGGAGCAGCTCGGTTCGGACCCCACGAAGCGTGAGGGCGGCTCGCTCGCCTACTAGTTGGGGTAGGCTTAAGTCTGACGCGTCGGCATTCTGCCGCCGAGCGCGCCGTACTGTTTTGGTGCTGGAGCTCGTGATTACCGGTGGCTAAACAGAATCTCCTCCTCGTCGATGCCGATGCACGCTCTCTCCGCGTCCTGGAGGTTAGTCTGCGTAAAGCGGGCTATTCCGTCACAACATGTGGCGACGTAGGTGCCGCGATGGAGATGGTAGAGCTCTCGCGCCCAGACCTTGTCATCTCCGACACTCGCTTGCCGAAGACCGACGGCTTTACCCTTGTGGAGCAGCTGCGTGAGAACGCTGACTGGGAAGAGATTCCATTCATCTTCCTTTCCTCCGACGGTTCGCTCGAGAGCAAGGTGAAGGGACTTGAGCTGGGTGTAGAGGACTACCTCACCAAACCCATCTACATCAAAGAGATCATCACCCGCGTCAACTTGGTGCTTCAGCGCTTCGAGAGACGAGGTCTTGAGCGACGCAGTCTGACAAAGACGCGTTTCTCCGGGTCCCTCGCCGAGATGGGTCTCGTCGACCTGCTTCAGACCATCGACATCAGCCGCAAGTCGGGTGTGCTTCTATTGACTCAAGGCGAACAAAGCGGAGAGGTGCTTTTCTCGGATGGCGCTTTGGTTCACGCCGAGTTCGGAAAGCTCCGTGGAGAAGCTGCGATCTATCGCTTCCTTGTTTGGAATGATGGGGAGTTCAACCTGGAGTTCGGCCCCGTCGACCCAGAAGAGATCAGCGTCACCGCGCCAACACAGGTTGTGTTGATGGAAGGCATGCGCCGTCTCGATGAATGGGGGCGAATTCTCGAGCAGTTGCCTCCACTGACGTCGGTTTTCGAGGTCGACGACCACGAGCTGATCGAGCGCCTGGCCGAAATTCCCGACGACATCAACGTTGTCCTGCGCCACTTCGATGGCCACAACACACTTCTCGACGTCGTGGACGAAGCAGGTGGTGACGACCTTGCGACGCTTTTGACGCTCTCGAAACTCTTCTTCGAGGGCCTAATCGTTCCGCGTGCGCCCGATGAGCCCGAGGACGTGGATGTCATTCTTCCGGGAACGGGCGAGCGTGCTGATTCTAACGCTACCTTGATGCCACCGCCGATGGATCCCGAAGGAATCGGCGAAATGAGTGGTTTGCAGTTCGGCACGGAGTCTGCAGGCACTGCAAAGACCGCTTCCGTTTCGGCACAGCCTGGCGCGCGGACATCAACGCCCCCAAGAAGTAACAAAGATACCGGGTCTGTTGAAAAAGCAGACCGCTCAAGCGACTTAGAGCAAGAGGAACAACATCCGATGGTTAAAAAGGGCAAAGGCCGCAAGCGTCGTAAGATCGCTGAACCTAGCAACATTCTTCAATTCCCGACCCAAAAAGCGGTGGGGGACGACTTTGTCGAGGCTGTCACTGTCGCTGGCACGGGCGTTCCCGTTGAAACATCAGCGGGTGACGAGAGTGCCGCGGATCTAGCTGCTGAGGCGAAGGCCACCGCTGAGGCAAAGGCGGCCGAAGAGAAAGCCGCCGCGGAGGCGAAGGCTGCCAAGGGTCTCGCTGCTGCTGAGGCGAAGGCCACCGAGGAGAAAGCCGCCGCAGAGGCGAAGGCGGCCGAAGAGAAAGCCGTCGCGGAGGCGAAGGCCGAGGAAGTGAAAGCCACAGCTACGGCAAAGGCTGCCGAAGTGAAAGCCGCTGCTGAAGCGAAGGCCGCCGAGGAGAAAGCGGCGGCCGACGCCAAGGAAGAGAAGGCCGCAAAGCAAGCCGCCGACAAGAAGGCCGCTGTGGACAAGACAGCTGCCGAGAAAGCTGACTCGGCCAAAGCCGATGCTGCGCCTAAGTCTGGGACGACTGGGTCAACTGGGTCGACTCGCTCGTCTCGTAAAAAGAAGAAGAAGAAGACGCGCAAGGGTCGCGCACATCAAGCGGCCGCCGAGGCGAAGGAATCCGCCGCCGTAGAAACGAGCGCCGCAGAAACGAGCGCCGCAGAAACGGGCGCCGCAGAAACGGGCGCAAAGCCGAGCGCCAAGGAAACGCCGAAGGGCGCTTCAAAAGCGAAGGCAAAAGTTACTGTCAAAAAGGGCGGGAGCGCCACGGTCATCATCGACGAAGATCTGTCAGCCACCTCATCTCAAACCATCGCTGCGATCACGGCTACTGGCGAGCATGCAGCGATCGCCAGCGACTTCTTCAGCGCCCAAGCCTACGAGTCCGAGATGGACAACACAGGTGCCGAGAGCTGGGAAGACCTTGGCGCCGTCGCCCTTTCCGACTCGGACACGAAGCTCAAGCGCGGCGTGATCGCATTCGTTGTGGTCGGTGTGGTCGCGATCGCTGGTTGGTTGATCTACCAGAAGGTGCTTCTGCCCCAGCCCGTTGACCTGAGCGACGAAACGGTGAGTCTACCGTCCTTCGAACCGACTCCAGAGCTCGCACCGGAGATCACACCGGAACAGCCTGAAGTCGCAGAGATCGACAACGTCGCCGGTCTCGAGCCCGTCACGGATCCAGAGGCAACTGGCGAAGCCGAGGTCGCTGAGGTGACCGAAGGAGAGTTGATCGAGGGGACAGAAGAAGCGCCGGAAGGCACGGAGGTCGCAGAGATCACGCCAGACGAGCCCGTCGAAGAACCAGAAGTGGTAGCTCCAACGGGTAACTACGCCGAGCTTCTGGAAGAAGCGATGAACACGCGCAACCGTCGTAGTCGTGAAGAGAAGCTTCGCGAAGCCGTCGCGGCGAACGCCAACGGTTCCGAGGCGCTTGCAGAGCTCGCGTGGGCCTTGCTCAATCGCAACCAGTTCGCTGAGGCCGCTGGATTTGCAGAGCGCGCTTCTACTATCGACCCCACGAACTCAAAGGCGTGGATCACGTTGGGTGCTGCACGACAAGCGACGCGCGACGCCGATGGAGCGCGGGCAGCGTACGAAGCTTGTGTCGCTCAAGGCCAAGGTCGCTACGTGAGCGATTGCCGCTCAATGCTCTAGCGAGTTCGCGAGCTTTCACCGCGCCAAACGTCAAAAACCTGGTAGATAGCCTTTTATGCAGGGTTCTCTCCAGGATGTTGTCGTAATCGACGCACTTCGTACTCCCATCGGGCGCTTTCGAGGCGGCCTTTCACGGGTTCGCGCTGATGACATGGCTGCTCATGTTCTCAGCGGTCTCCTGGCACGCCAAACGGAAGCGAAGGGTTGTCTCGAGGAGGTAATCCTTGGCGCGACCAATCAAGCTGGCGACGACAACCGCAATATTGCGCGGATGGCGGTGCTTCTTGCAGGTCTGCCGCATGAGGTCACCGGCGTCACGGTGAATCGATTGTGCGGTTCGGGACTGGAGGCGATTATCAACGCCGCTCGTGCCATCGCTGTTGGCGATCACGAAGTCGTCGTGGCCGGGGGTGTTGAATCGATGAGCCGTGCGCCGTACGCAATGGCTAAGCCCGAAGAAGCATTTCCTCGCACCCCTCCAAAAATCTATGACACGAGCCTCGGGTGGCGTTTCGTCAACCCGAAGATGTTGGAGGACTACACCATCGGCATGGGTGTGACGGCGGAGAACGTTGCGGAACGTTACGGTATTAGCCGTGCAGACCAAGATGCCTTCGCGCTTGAGAGCCATCGGAAAGCCGCCGCCGCTTGGGACGCGGGCGTGTTCGAGCGCGAGGTGGTCGCCGTTGATGTACCTCCTGCCAGCAAGCGTGGCGAAGCCACTCGCGTCGAGCGCGATGAGAGCATTCGTCCTGGCTCCACTCTTGAGGCGCTCGGGCGGCTACGCCCTGTGTTCCGCGAGGGCGGCAGCGTTACGGCTGGTAACTCCTCCCCGTTGAACGATGGCGCTGCGATGGTGCTGTTGGCATCTCGCGCGTGGGCAGAAAAGCACGGCGTCACGCCGCGCGCGCGATTCGTATCGAGCGCCAGCGCCGGCGTACACCCTAACGTCATGGGCATCGGACCTATCCCATCCACACAGAAGGCACTCGCACGAGCTGGGCTCAAGTCGTCAGACATCGATGTCGTCGAGTTGAACGAGGCTTTCGCTGCGCAGAGCCTCGCCTGCATACGAACCCTCGAGTTCGACCCGGAGAACGTGAACATTCACGGCGGCGCTATCGCTCTGGGACATCCAATCGGCTGCAGCGGTGCACGCATCGTCACCACGCTCCTTGGCGCCATGGAAGCCCGTGACGCGAGGCGCGGTGTGGCAAGTCTCTGCATCGGTGTGGGTCAAGGACTCGCCGCAGTGTTTGAAAAGATCTCGTGAGCGTACGCGTTGCCATCATTGGGGCAGGCGCTTGGGGCCGAAACCACGTCCGAACTTTTGCGAATTTGAAGGACGCTACGCTCACTGCGGTTTGCGATCGGCGTCCCGCCGTTCTGGAAGCACTTCGACCCGGTCTACACGACACAAAGTTCGTCACGGACACGGAAGAGGCTCTGGCCCTCGCAGACGCGGTAGTAGTCGCGACGGACGCGCCATCCCACGTTGAGGTCGCCTTACAAGCACTTCGAGCTGACAAAGATGTGCTTGTCGAGAAGCCCCTCGCTCTGTCCAGCGTTGATGCCCTCAAGCTCTGCCGAGAAGCAGACGCTCGAGGTCGGATGCTCATGGTCGGTCATCTGCTTCTCTATCATCCCGCCATCGAAGCGCTTCGGGCGATCATTGATTCCGGAGAACTTGGCGAGGTGCTCTACGTGGTCTGCCGCCGCCTCAACCTCGGCGTGGTTCGACAGCGGGAGAACGCATGGTGGTCTTTGGCTCCACACGATCTCAGCATCGCGCGCTATCTACTAGGTAGTGACCCCGTCGCTGTCGCAGCCAACGGCGGCACATTCCTCCAGGACGGAATCGAAGACGTTGTCTTTGGAACGGTACGCTTCGGTCAAAAGCAGCTGGCGCACATCCACGTGAGCTGGCTCGATCCCCACAAAGTTCGTTCGCTGACGGTCGTTGGTTCCAAGAAGATGGCCGTCTTCGACGATACCTCCCCCGACCAGAAGCTCGTGCTCTTCGACAAAGGTATCGAACGGCCACCGGCGGCGGTGTCGTACGCCGAAGGCGTTCGTATTCGCACCGGTGACATCCGCATTCCTGCGATTCGTATGGCCGAACCTCTCAAGCGCGAATGCGGCGCCTTCATCGAATCGGTACAGTCGCGGAAGCCTCCCATCGCCGATGGTCGAAGCGGCCTGGCGGTCGTCCGGGCTCTTGAAGCAGGGGCGCGGAGTCTCGAACAAGGCGGCGTGGAAGTCGCTATACAAACCGGAGAATAAGCATGGCTGTGCACCCCGATGCGTTCGTTCACAAAAGCGCCGTCGTCGACGAAGGCGCTGTTATCGGCGAGCGGACTAAGGTGTGGCACTTCGCCCACGTGTGCGCCGACGCGATCGTGGGTCCTCGTTGTGTCCTCGGGCAGAACGTTTTTCTCGCGCCCGGTGTCAGGCTCGGCGCAGGCGTCAAAATCCAGAACAACGTCTCTGTCTACAAAGGTGTGGTCGTCGAGGACGACGCTTTCCTTGGTCCAAGCTGCGTCTTCACCAACGTTGATCACCCCCGAGCCCACGTCGAACGCAAGACGGAGTTCTCGCCGACGCGCGTAGGGAAGGGCGCCTCTATTGGGGCCAATGCCACTATTGTTTGCGGCAACCAACTCGGCGATTACTGTTTCGTTGGTGCCGGCGCCGTTGTCACCCACGATGTGCAGTCGCACTCGCTCGTGTATGGCACGCCGGCCCGCCACCGTGGCTGGGTCTGTCGATGCGGCGAGATTCTCCCCGACTCCGGCCGCTGTGAGCGGTGCGGAGATATTTATGAGCTCGGCGAAAGCTGCCAGCTGCTGAAAGAAGGCCAATCGTGACTCAGAATATCCCCATGCTCGACGTGGTTGCGCAGAACGCGCCCATGCGTACAGAACTCGAAGCCGCTTTTGCTCGCACCCTCGACACCGGCCGCTTCATCATGGGACCTGAAGTCGTCGCCCTTGAAAGCGACCTCGCCGAATACGTTGGAGCGAAACACGCCATTGGCGTCTCCTCAGGAACCGATGCGCTTCTGGTGTCGCTTATGGCCCTTGGCGTGGGGCCCGGCGACGAAGTCATCACAACGCCATTCACGTTCTTCGCGACCGGCGGCTGCATTGCACGTCTAGGCGCGACGCCTGTCTTCGTCGACATTCGGCCTGACACGTTCAATCTCGACGAGTCAAAAGTAGCGGCAGCGATCACGCCGAAGACGCGTGCGGTTGTGCCGGTCCATCTTTACGGGCAGTCCTGTGACATGGGCGCGCTTCAAGAAGCGTGTGGCTCCATTCCGATCATCGAGGACGCCGCTCAGTCTCTTGGGTCACGCTTTCAGGGCAAAGGAGTAGGCTCGATTGGGACCTTTGGCTGCTTCTCCTTCTTCCCATCCAAGAATCTCGGTGCCCTCGGTGATGGTGGTCTCATCACGACCAACGACGACGAGCTCGCGGAGAGGGCACGTGTCCTTCGAGCCCACGGCAGCAAGCCCAAGTACTTTCACGCTCTCGTGGGTGGCAACTTCCGCCTTGATGCACTCCAGGCGTCGCTGCTTCGCGTGAAGTTCCCGCGCCTCGACGGCTGGGCTGAGGCGCGTCGTACAAACGCGGCGTACTACACAGAGCGCTTCAACACCGCAGGCCTTCCAAGTGACCGACTCTCACCTCCAGCCGTGCTCGAGGAAGGTCACGTCTTCAATCAGTACGTGATCCGAACAGACCAGCGGGATCCGCTCGCGGCGGGCCTCAAGGAAGCTGGCATTGAGAGCGCGATCTACTACCCGCGAGCGCTTCACATGCAGGAGTGCTTTCGCGATCTCGGATATGCCGAAGGTGCATTCCCTATCGCAGAGAAGGCCGCCGGCGAAGTGCTCGCGATCCCCGTCTACCCGGAGCTTGGCGACGCACTCAGGGAGCGCGTCGCGGACACCGTCATTCGGCTTCTTCGTTAGCTTCGCTCAGGAGCGAAGTTACAAGGTCGCGCACACTCGAAAAGCGTGGCGCCTCGTCGTAGTCGGGAAAGTCGTCGTGAGGATCGATGAGGAAAGCTCGAACTCCAGCCGCCCGTGCGCCCTGGACGTCCACGTCTGGAATGTCGCCCGCGTAGATTGCGTCCTCTGCTTTGATGCCGAGGGCCTTGAGCGCGATCTCGAAGATTCTTGGATCCGGCTTTCGAATCCCCACGTGGGCCGAGTCCACAATGACTTCAAACGCATCTTCGAGGCCCACTCTGTCGAAGAGCTCAACCAAGCGCCCCTCAGAGTTGCTGACGATGGCAGGGACCCAACCGGCAGCTCGAGCGTCATCAAGAGCGCTTGAGAGCTCGGCGGGTACGCGGCGCCAAAAGTTGAACTCTTCGTGCGCTTTTTCGAGCGCGTCGACATGAGCTTCGAGCTCGCCTTCTACGCCAGCGGTCGATAGGAGAGTCTTCATAAAGACTCGCCAGCCGTTTTCGTGAGTCGCTCCCTCTTTCAAAAGCTGAGCGTAAGTGTCTTTTGCAACGCGTTCGGCTGCACGGATCGCATCCTCATCACCGCCGACTGTCTCAGCGACAGCGGCATGATCAAGAAAGACGACGGTGTTACCCGCGTCGAGAAGCAGAGCACGACGTTTCACGGGCGCAGCTGAAAATCTGCCACTATTGGGCTGTGGTCGCTCGCGCGCTCGACATCGGCGCCCCGCAGAAAGCGAACATCAACCAGGTCATCGGACATTCCCATGCTTCCAAACATGTAGTCGATCTGCTGACGTTGGCCCTGGAAGATGAAACTCCAGCGCTCCGCGATGGGTACCGTGAGGGAAAGGTCGATGATGGTGTCGCCCATCGTCATCGCTGCGTACGTGGGTGAGTCCGGCGTGTCGTTGATGTCGCCGACGAAAATCACATGCTCCCGTGTATTCGCACGACGCCCCAAGAGGTCACGTGCTTGAATGGCTTCGCCTTCACGTCGAGCGTCCTTTTCAGCACACTCGGTAGCGTTGTCGCAACGTTGCGAAATAAAGTGGCTCACCATGACGAGGACATCGATGCCGTTCGCGTCCACGAAGACCTCAAGTGCGTCGCGCGTAAAGCGCTGTGATTCGCCAGTCGGGCCTTCAAATGATTCACCGATGTGGCTCACTACGTTTGTGATGGGAAAGCGCGAAATGAATCCAACATCAATCCCGCGAGGATCGAACCCTTCCATCAAGCCGACGTGGTCGTACCCCATCCCCGCCAGACCTTCACCGACGAGTCGCTGAAGAAGCGGGAGGTTCTCGATCTCTTGGAGCGCGATGAAGTCCGGGTTTTCAGCGCGAATGACGTCCGCGAGACTGTTGAGCTTGCTTGCGACGGAAGAGCCATCCGGCACATCGTCGAACTTCTCCGGGTCGTTTCGTGCGTCGAAAAAGTTCTGAACGTTCCACGACAGGAGACGAAAGGGTACGACGCTAGGCGGACGGGAAGTATCAACGCCCGGAACGTCCAGCCCCGGCCCCCCATCGGCGGGCAGGGAATCGTCGCCACATGCGACGAACGAGACGAGCAGTACCCCAATAAGTGTTAGCCGAAGTCCCGTGTTCATTCAGCGCGGTTCCATTCGGCACACTTCATTTAGAGCAGCTCAAGCATTCGTTTGGCACGAACAGTCGCGGCTTCGAGAAGCGGTCCGGCTTCTTCGAGCGGAACTTTGAGCTTCGTCACCAGGCGATCGAGGACCAGCTTTTCGTCTTCGCTCTGCTCGCCGTCGACGTAGCTCAGGATAACGGCGTGCTGCAAGAGCATCCGCCGGTCCGTCGCACTTAGGTCGCTCACCGAGACATCGTCGATGTCACGCTTCTCTTTCGCGTACTCACGAATCGACTCGGCGTCCTCGCCATCAAGCTCGAAGGACGAAATGAGAGCCTCGATGACTTCCTTTTCCTCGTCGTCGACTCGGCCGTCGGCCCAAGCCACCGCCACGAGGGACTTCACCATAGCTTCTTGATAATCCTGCATCATTTGTCTCCTGATCGCCCGGGAACATAACAGAAATTCCAGAGGGCGGGCGCTTGAAGGATCGATCCTCCCCCCTATTCAAGCGCGGTCCAAGGCCTTATGTTTCGCTGACATATGGATTCTCGCTATTCAGCCCCCTTCGCCGCCAATGGTGCGGCGCCCTTCGACGAGGCCCAGGCCGAGCGCCTACTGGCTATTGCCCTCTCCGCTGGGGGTGACTACGCGGACCTCTTCTTCGAGTACGCCGTGAGCGGAAGCTACGGATACGATGAGGGGATCCTCAAGGCCGCAGGCCGATACGTATCGATGGGGGTGGGTGTCCGGGTCATGAAAGGCGACGCCACAGGCTATGCCTATGTCGAGAACCTTGAGCCCGAAGCGATGGCGCGGGCTGCGAAGACCGCGGCCCAGATCGCCCAATCCGGAGGTGGAGGGAAGCTTAAGCCCTTTGCCGCTCAAGTGATCGCCGATCGCTATAGCGTTCCTTTGCTGTCCCTTGATGTCCCTGGTGAGGAGAAACGCGCCCTCCTAGAGCGCGCCGATAAAGCTGCACGAGCCGCTGACAGCCGCATTGTTCGCGTCAACGCCTCCATTAGCGAAGAGATCCGCGAGATCCTCATCGCCACAAGCACTGGTCGTTTCGTTCGCGACCGACAGCCGCTCCTTCGTTTTGGCGTGAGCGCCATCGCTGAACACGATGGCAAACGTCAATCCGGATCTTCAGGCGGTGGAGGGCGCCGCGGCCTCGACTACTTCGACACGCATTCTCCAGAATCTCATGCTGCAGAGGCCACGCGCCAAGCGCTGGCCATGCTCGATGCACGAGAAGCTCCTGCAGGAGAGATGGAAGTGGTTCTCGCGCCTGGCGATAGCGGGATTTTGCTGCACGAAGCCGTTGGGCACGGTCTTGAGGCCGACTTCAACCGTAAGAAGACATCCAACTACACGGGCCAAATCGGCAATGTTGTTGCGAGCGAACTTTGCACCGTCGTTGACGACGCCACGCTGTCCCATGGTCGAGGAACCATCAACGTCGACGACGAGGGCCTTGAACCCACCAAGTCGACGCTCATTGAGGGCGGTGTCCTCCGGGGATACATGCAAGACAGATTCAGTGCCGATGAAATGAAGACCAAGGCGACGGGCAACGGTCGCCGAGAGTCCTTCAAGAGCCATCCCATGCCACGCATGACCAATACACTTTTGCTGCCAGGTGACTCCGACCCCGAGGACATCATTCGCTCCGTCAAGAAGGGCGTGTACGCCAAAAAATATGGAGGAGGTCAGGTCGACATCGGCAACGGTGATTTCGTCTTCTCGCTCACGGAAGGCTACCTCATCGAGGATGGAAAGCTGACCGCACCGCTGAAGGGTGTAAACCTCATCGGCAACGGACCCGACGTCATGCGAAAGGTCGTCATGCTTGGGCACGATCTCGAAATATCCGATGGCATCTGGACCTGTGGCAAAGACGGGCAGTCTGTACCGGTTGGCGTCGGTTGTCCGACGGTGAAGATCTCGGCGATGACCGTCGGCGGAACGGAGCTAGCATGACTCAGTCCAATCAAGGCTACGAAGAGCTGCTCAAACTTGGTGAAGAAGCGGTCGATTCGGCTCTCAGCAAGGGCGCAACCGTTGCGGAAGCGTCGATCCGAGAGGGTTCACACCTCTCGACCAAAGTGCGTCTTGGCAAAGCTGAGCTTGTCGAAGAAGCAGGCTCACGAGCCCTCGGCATGCGCATAATGATCGGCCAGCAGGTGGCCGTCACGTATACCAGTGACCTCAGCGATTCCGGCCGAGCCCGCCTCGTCGAAGACGCCATCGAACTGGCAACGCTGAGCCAGCCGGACCCGTTTGCGGGTGCTCCCGATCCGTCGCTTCTTTCGAAGACCTCTGAGCATACGGATCTCGATACTTTCGACGCCGAGATGGATCAACTCGACGGTGCTGAAGCGCTCCGCCGAGCCATCGAATGCGAAGATGCAGCGCTCAAGTACGACAAGCGAATCACAAATAGCGAAGGCGGCACGTTTACCCGTGCGAGCGGCCGAAGTGTTCTTGTCACAAGCGGTGGCTTTCGCGGCTCGTCGCGAGGCACCTACGCCTCCTTGGTGGTTCAACCTGTCGCCGACGACGAAGACGCAAAGAAGCGAACCGGCTCGTATTGGGGCGCGCGTCGACATCTCGCCGAACTGGAAAGTGCCAAGAGCATCGGGGAAGAAGCGGCGCGCCGAACGCTGCGAAAGCTTGGCGCCAAGAAGATTCCTTCCGAAGAGCTCCCTGTCGTCTTTGACCCCGATGCCGCGCGTTCGATTCTCGGTCTTCTCGCAGGCTGCGTCATGGGCGGTGGGATCTGGCGTCGTACATCTTATCTCCTCGACCGCCTCAACACGCAGGTTGCGTCGTCGAACGTCACGATCATCGATGACCCTCTCATTCCTCGCGCGTCTGGCAGTCGCGCCTACGATGGCGAAGGTCTTCTTTCGCGGAAGAACGTCGTCGTTCAAAACGGTGAACTCAAAACGTATCTGATGGATAGCTATGCGGCGCGAAAGCTCGATATGGAGAGCACCGCCTCTGCTTCCCGAGGTGCAAGCGGTGGCGTCGGTGCATCGACGTCCAACTTCATCATGCAGCCGGGAACGATGTCTCCAGAAGAGCTCATCGCGGATACCGGTCGCGGCCTCTACGTCACCTCGATGATGGGCTTTGGATTCAACGGTGTGACTGGAGACTTCTCTCGAGGAGCGGCTGGTTTCATGATCGAAAACGGTGAGCTGACGTTCCCTGTCAGCGAGGTCACCATCAGCCTCAACCTGGATGAGATCTTCAAGCGAATCGATGCCGTCGCATCGGATCTCGACCTGCGGACTTCCACGGCGAGTCCCACATTCCGCGTTTCTGCGATGACCATCGCCGGCACCTGAGCGACGGCCTCTCCCTTGGCGCCGGTGTCTTCACCGGCGACTAGCCGCCCCGCGTGTCGTGCTATGGCTCTGTGGTGGACAAGCGTCTCAACAAACTCCTCCCGGTAGCAAGATGGCCTAGCGCCCAAGAAGCCGGGGGGATGAAATGGTTTTCTCCTCTCCACGTCGGTCGACTCTCTTTGGAGACACGAACCTGGGTCCCCGCGATGGTTCCTTGGCGCGCTGAACCCACCGGCGAAGTGACCCCTGCGGTCATCGAATGGTATCGCCGCTTCGCACAAGGGCGTCCCGGCGCCATCGTCGTCGAGGCCACCGGCATTCGCGACATCCCCAGTGGCCCGTTGCTTCGTATCGGCCATGACCGCTTCGTGGATGGTCTGCGCAAGCTGACCCACGCGGTGCGCGACGCCAGTGGTGGTGAAACACGTCTCTTTATTCAGCTTATCGACTTTCTCTCTGTCAAACGCCGGCCCCCACGAGAGAAGTTTGTCCGGCGTTTCCTCGTCATCGACGATTCACTGCGTGCTCGACTTCCCGCCAAGCTTCGCTCGGCCAGTGAAGAAGTGATTCGTG
>JBLHKB010000019.1:0-32997 GCA_047619315.1 Polyangiales bacterium | reverse complement strand
TGTTGACGTAGACGACCTCGTCGAGGCGGCCGTATTCGCAGAAGGCCGAGAGCGGTGACACGGCGGCGCGGAGCAGAGCGCGCTGCGTGGGGCTGTCGATCTTATGGATCTCTTCGGCGGAGTAACGGACGTAGTGGCTCGTGGGCGAAACGACGTAGCTCAGCGGCGACTGCGTTGCGGAGTCAGCGCTGACGCTGAAGGGCAGGGCGACATCGCCGGCGACGGCCACACCGAGGGTGGCGTCGGCGTTGGTGATCCAAGGCGTCGCGCCGTGTTCAAGGAAAGGCTCGTAGTAGCGCCTCAGAAACTGAGCGGATGCGGTTTGGGGCCAGGGAATGGCCGGGTCTGCGCCGATGAAAAGCTGTGCGTTACTCATGAAGCGTCCGGTGCCGCGCAGGTGCGTTCAATGCGCTTAAGCTTTGCGCCGCGGGGCTGCGTCCACTCGTCGACAAAGCGGAGGGAGGGAAGCTCGCAATCAAGCTTTTGCGCGAGCGCACGAAATTGCTCGGTGATCGCGCTTTGCAGCGAGTCGCTGGTGGACGAGGTCGCGGAGGACGCGAAGATCTCGAACTCGTCGAGCTGCGTTTGACGCACGCCGTACTCTTCGATGTCCGGGGACGCATAGAGCAGGGCGCGGCGGACAAAGTCGGGGAAGACGGGCCGGAAGCCGCCGCCGCCGGTGCGTGCGAGGCGAGCGAGGTAGAAGACGTCGTCGGCGCGGCCTTCGATGGATTGCAGGCCGATGAAGGGAGAGCCACACCGGCACGGCACGGCACGTTCGACGAGGATGTCGTTGAGGCGGTAGCGGAAGATGGGCTGGGTACGTCGGCGGAAGTCCGTGATGATGGGTGTGAATCGCCGGGGATCGTCACCGACAGGCTCTCGCTGGATGACGACGGCGTCTTCGGCGAGGTGAACGGTCCCGTACACGCAGGAATTGCCTAGGAAGCCTTCGGTGGCTTGGTAGACCTGATGGACGGTCTGGCGAAAGTGCCGGCGAATGAAGCGCTCGTCGATGGGCTCGAGGACCTCGGCGACGGCGATGACTCGCTCTGGCTGAATTCTGAGTCGACCGTCGCGGAGAGCTTTCGCCAGGAGGCGCAGCATCGACGGAGGCGCGATGAGTACCGTCGGCTGTACGGCGTTGAGCCGGTAGATGTGCTCGGCGAGCTCGTCGAAGAGATCGAAGAACTGAAAGGACAGGCGCCGAGACTGAACGGCCTCGTAGAGGTTGCTGTTGGCGCGGAGAAAGAACGCGACGCGGTCTCTCCGCGTGGAGAGGAGGCCGCCGGGCAGGAGCTTGCTCAAGATGGTTCCGGCCCATGTCGCCCGGTCTTCCGCCGACGCCAAAAAGAGAGAGCGGTTGCCCGAGGTGCCGGAGGAGAGACCCACGGTGACATCGACGTTGTTTGAGCCGGTAATGTTCGGGGAGAAGTCGCGCGTGGTCTCGGCCTTCATCGCGATGGACATGGCTTCGTCGAGGGTCACGCCCACGGTGTTCAGGCCGTCGAAGTTCGCCATCATGATGGACTTGTCGATGGTGGGCAGCGTTCGCCACTCTTCGACGTCGTGACCTTCGTAATGCGCTCGGTAGAAAGGTGAGCGCGGCAAGAGCTCCGCCATCGCTCGCCGTACCTGCGTGTCCTGCCAGCGAAGGAGCGCACTTCGGCTGCGCGGCGGCGTTGATTTTGCGCGGGCATATGCGCGGACGACGGCGAGGCGGGTCATGACTCGCTACTCCGCAGCATAGCGCGCGAGGGTCTCCTCGCAGTGGGACGGGACCAGGCGGATATCACTGCTGCGCCAGAGCTCGCCGAGCTTCGAAAGCGTCTCGCCGTAGACCTTGTAGTCGTCGAAGAGGAGCCGCGTGATGGGATGGGGCAGGCGCTGCTCTTTGTAGCTCTGCGCGGTCCAACAGGAATCGGCGACGAGGAACCAGGGCCCTTCATCGGTCTGCAAAAAGAGACCGAGCTGGCCGGCGACGTGGCCCGGGAGTTCCACGCCGAGGATGCTGCCATCGCCGAAGATGTCGTAGCCGACCTCGAAGGGCATCATCTCCGGCGGAAGACGAAGGAGCTGGCGCGCGTCGATGGGGCGTGAGCGTGCTTCGAAGTCGGCGGGCAAGAGGCCCGGGAGCACCGCGTGCATGAGCGCGCCAAAACCAGTCAGGCCGCGGACTGCTTCGTAGGCTTGCCCGAGGTACACGTAGGTGGCGTTGGGGAAGTCCGCCAAGGCGCACACATGGTCGGCGTGAAAATGAGAGATGATGACGGTGCGAACGTCGCTTGGATGAATGCCCCGCGCGGCGAGCTGCGACGTCGCGAGGTCCGCGTCGTGAAGCGTGACCGGCGTGATGAGTGAGTACGCGCGCCCGGGGAAGCGCCTCGTCTCTTCGTTGAACCGATTGGAATAACCCGTGTCGTAGAGGATGACGCCTTCTTTGGGGTGCTGGATGACGCCGAACATCGACGGAAATCGCCGGTGCTTGAGACTCCGCGTTTGCAGGATCACGTGCTCTGGGTTGACGGTAAAACCCGCATGGAGAAGTTCGAGGGAGAGCTCGTTCATTGCGTTTTCCACCAGTCCAAGAAGTTCCCTAGGCCCTCGTCCATCGACACGCGTGGAACGTAGCCCAGGTCGCGTACCGCCGCCGAGATGTCCATCGTCAGAGAGCAGCTCAGTACGGCGACGCCGTAGCGCGTCAGCACTGGCTCGCCTTTGCGCTTCATGAGGCGGTACGAAGCTTCGCTGGCGCCGGCGAGGCCCCAGGCTAGCGCGAAGGGAAGCCGCTTCGTCGGCAAAGGGACGTCCATGGCCTTGGCCAAGGTCGCGATGACATCCCATAAGGAAATCGGCTCGCCGTTGGTGATGTTGTACTTGCGACCTGTGGCGCTCTCCGGCGCGGAGGCTGCAGCGAGCACGGCGTCGACGACGTTCTCGATGTAGGTCATGTCCACGATGGAGTCGCCACGTCCAATGACGGGGAGCCGCTTCTCGCGCAGGGCACGCGCAATGCGCGGAAAGATCACCGTGTCGCCGGGCCCAAAGAGCGCTCGAGGTCGAAGCGAAACCACCGAGAGTCCTCTCCGTGACGCGTCGTCGATGCGCTCCTCGGCGATGCGCTTGGTGCGCGTGTATTCGTTGATGGGCGGAGGCAGCGGGTCGTCTTCGCGCACGGCGAAGCGGCTCTTGCGGCTCATGTAGAGGCTTGGCGTCGAGATGTGAACGAGGCGGGGCACCGCGTGTCGTTCGCAGCCTGCGATGACGTTCTCAGTTCCGAGGACGTTCGCAGTCTCGAAGTCCTGGGTTGTACCCCATGGCGCCGAGAGCGCCGCGCAGTGGACGACGAGATCGCGGTCCGCGCATGCGGCGATGACCGCGTCTCGTTCACTGAGCGGGACCTTCGCAAACCAGATCCCGTCCTGCTCAAGCTGAGCGCCGGCTTCGGCGTTTCTTCCGGTTCCGAGAACTTCGGCGCCGGACGCCGCGTAACGACGCGCGACACGACCGCCGAGGAACCCTGTGGCACCCGTGACCAGAACTTTCATTGGGACGCTTTCATTCTTCGCCGTTCCATTCGATGTCGAGAGTTGATGCGCTGAGGAGGTCTACGTGACCTGCGATGGCTCGGGCCGCCAGCTCCGCAAAGCTGAGCCCTTGAAGCAGAAATGGCCCAGGGTCGCTGCCGTCGAACAACACCGAGCGGCTGTCTCTCAGCGTAGTGGCCCAGTTTTGTAGACTTCCCCAAGACCGAACCGCGCTCAGTCCGTGCGTGAACATGGGAAGGGTCAGCATGAAGCGGCCTGGGCCCGGCGCGAGGAGCTCGTGCTCAACGGAACCGTGTTCGAGAAAGGCGTCCGCCATCCGTGCGTCGTCGCGAAAGAGATGCACGCCGCTTGTTGCGCGGGGATTGCATTCGATCCCCACGACGCTGCCGTCTCCTCGCTCGATGAGATCGAACGCGATCTGGCCCGTGAACTCCACGTGGCGAACGAACCCCTCGACCCATGCCTGGGCGCCTGGATGCGGCGTGTGCTGAAATGTGATGGCGGCACCGCCGGCGGTCTGAGTGACCCTGTAGGCTGAGTACGCGCGCAGCTTGCCCTTGTGAGCGGCTGCCCACGTACAAAGGGGCGTTCCCGCGACGAAGTCCTGAGCGACCCAGGGGCGGACCGCGTCGACTCTGATGCCGCTGGTTTGCGCAGCGCTCGCGGGGCGGAGAATGGTGTTGGTGCCAAAGCGTGAGAACTCCGGCTTGAGGACCAAGCTCAGGCCGCGGCGTGCCACCAGCGCTTCGAGGGCGCCGCGATCCACGACGCGCTCGGTGCGTGGTACGGCCACACCCGCTTCATTGGCGCATTGCACAAACTCGTATTTGCTGTGAACGCGCCGGAGGCGGGCTCGTGATTCGCAGAAGACATCGCAATGAAGGCTGAGCTCGTCACGCGCGGCGGCGACGTGGAAGACCTCTTCGCAGGTGGGCACGATGAGGTCGACGGCCTCGCGGCGCACGATGTCGATGAGCGAAGCGATGAACTCGGCGGGCTCTTGAAGGGGGCGCGGGACGCGATAGCGCGCGGCGACGGCGTGAGACCAATCACTCAAGGGGGCAACGAAGCTCTCGGCGATGACTACGCGATGACCGCCGCGATGAAAGAGCCTTGCGAGCTCGAGGGTCGCCGCTGCGCGACCGCCGGTGAGAAGAATGGTCTTCGAATCCGCGGCGCTTCGGCGGGGCATACGCTCGCTAGTACGTCGCAACGATTCCGCCATAGGACAAGCCAGCGCCTGTTCCGAACAAGAGGAAGCGTTCGCCTCGTTTCAGCTTCCCGCTCTTGATGGCGCGATAGAGGGTGTAGGGGATGCTCGCGGCGACGCAGTTGCCGACTTCGGCCAACGTCGTGACGATGCGATCATTCGGCCAGCCAAAGGCGCCGAAGACGCGGAGGCCCACGCGGCTCGCTTGGTGTGGAATGACGCAGTCGATATCGCCTAGTCCTTTGGAGAGGCCCGGGGAGAGCGTCTCGAGGAATTCCACGCCGTTGCGTAGGGCAAGACGCAGCACCTTCTTGCCCTGCATGTGAAAGGTCTGATCGCTGGGCTTGGAATCCGGATGATTGGGATGGAGCCGGCTGCCGCCGCCGGGGACCTCGGTAAAGTGAGCGCCGACGCCGTAGGTGGCGAAGTGGCTTCGGTGGATCGCGCTCGCATGTTCACCGCTGGCCTCCATGACAACGGCGGCGGCGGCGTCTCCAAAGAGGCTCGCGCTCTCTCTCTCTTCGAAGTTGAGCGCGACGGAGGCGACCTCGGCGCTGACGATGAGGATGCGTTGGTACGCGTGCGTCATCAGCAAGCTCGATGCCACATCGAAGGCGTGCAGGAAGCTGATGCAGGTCGTGTGGATGGACATGCAAGGGATGCCGCTCTCGCCGAGGCCGAGCTGCACTTGAATCAGGGGCGCGCCGTCGGGAATGGTCTGTTCCGGCGTGCCCGAGGCGTTGATGATGAGGTCGATGTCGGCTGGTTCGATGCCCGCGTCAGCGCACGCTTCAAGGGCGGCCTGTGCGCCCATCCACGAGTTGCTCTCGCCGGCTTCCGCGCTCGCCCACCGCCGCTCGCTGACGCCGCTGCGGCGCTCTATCCAGCCGGCCTCCACGCCGAGTCGCGGCTCCAGCTCACTACTCGGGACCACTCGCTTTGGCAGGTAGTGCCCTACGCCTGCGATTCGTACACGGATCGGCGAACTCATCGTAGATCGCGGCGCCGAGCTCAGAGCGCGTCCCACCACTGAGACAGAAGCGTCATCGTGTCTTCATCACGTTCGGGGTCGAACTTGGCCATGGCGACCTGGGAGTCATCGCCGGTGCCGAAGATCTCGGCGTAGCGCTGCCGGGCTTCGGTGGCGAGGAAGTCGGGATGAAACTGCGTGGAGTATGTGTTCGTTCCATCCACGCGGAGGGCCTGCACGGGCGAGCTCTCGTTGCGCGCCAGAAGTGTTGTGCCGTCGGGTGCGGCCACGACGTGATCGGAGTGCCCTTGGTGGGCTGAAAAACGGGGCGCGCGCTCGTCGAAGAGCGGGTCTTCGCCGACCACCTCGATGTAAACGGTGCCTGCTTCCCGCCGGTCTGCATCACGGACCACCTCCGCGCCGAGATGTTGCGCCAAGAGCTGGTGCCCAAAGCAGATGCAAAACCCAGGGAAGTCGTCGGTGAGTGAACGTTCGAAGAAGCGTGACGAGGCGCTGCGCCAAGTGTCCACGACCTCGTCATGAACGGACACGCTGCCGGAGCCGCCCATGACGAATGCGTGACATCCGTCCGCGCTGTCGAACCAGTCGGCGGCTGGATCCGCTTCAAACACGTTGAAGGGAACAACCTCCACCTGCTTTGGCAGACGTCGTTTGATGCACTCTTGTTCGTGCCGCTGGGAGTGCGATCCCGGCGGGCGAACTTGAACCAATAGAATTCGCAACACACGATGTTATCGCTGGAGGAGGCCAATTGCGCAACACGTCCTTCTCGCTGCGAAAATCCGCTTCTCGCAGCGCTGCTGCGTGGTAAGTCATAGCTATGGGCGAGAAAAACGATATTGCGGTCATCGGGCTCGGAATCATGGGCGCGAATTTGGCGTGTAACTTTGCGCGGCACGGACACCGCGTCGGGGGCTTCGACACCCAGGAAGGCGCTCAAGCCCGCCTGGAGGCTATAGAGCCGTCCGGCCGCTTCGATGTGAGCTCCTCGCTCAAAGAGATGGTCGACCACCTCGAGAGGCCTCGGCGAATCATCGTCCTCGTCCCCTCGAAATACGTCGACGACGTGCTCAATGACCTGACGCCCTTGCTTGAGGAGGACGACATCGTCGTCGACGCGGGGAACAGCCTCTACCGGGAAACCGACGAGCGAAATCAGCGCGCCGAAGGCCAGCCTTGGCGTTTCGTGGGCATGGGCGTGAGCGGCGGCGCCGAAGGTGCGCTCCGCGGTCCTTCCATGATGCCCGGCGGCGACGTCGAAGCTTGGAACCGCTTGAAGCCGCTCCTCGAATCCATCGCTGCACAAACGGACCTCGGCCCGTGCGTCACCTACTGTGGCCGCGGAAGCGCCGGCCACTTTGTGAAGATGACGCACAATGGCATCGAGTACGGCGACATGCAGCTCATCGCCGAGAGCGCTCGCTTGCTGCGCAAAGGCGTCGGCAAGAGCGGTAGTGAAGTCGCGCGGATCTTCAAGAGCTGGAACGAAGGCGAGCTCGCCTCCTTCCTCATCGAGATCACGAGCCATATCTTCGGCACCAAAGACCCCGTGAGCGAAGGGCTGCTCGTGGACATGATCCTCGACGAGGCGGGACAAAAAGGAACAGGCCGCTGGACCGTCATCGCGGCCATTGAGCTCGGCATTCCTGTACCCACCATCGCCGCCGCCGTCGACGCACGCGGCATCAGCGCGATGCGAAGTATCCGCGAGTCGTTTCACGAGTCGCTCTCCCCGAGCCTCGATGAGACGCCAGGGTTGGTGACCAGCGACATCGAGAGCGCCCTCTACGCCGCAAAAGTCGCGAGCTACACCCAGGGCTTTCAGATGCTTCGCGCTGCGAGCGCCGAACGCGACTACGGCATCAACATGGCAGAGATCGCGCGCATCTGGACGGGCGGATGCATCATCCGTGCGGACCTCCTCCGGCCGATTCAGGAAGCCTTTACGGAGAACCCAGACTTGGAGCTCCTCGCCGAGGCGCCTTACTTCGTCGAGGAGCTTCGCAAGCGCATCCCCGCGCTTCGCAAGGTGGTGTCCGCTGCGACGGCCGCCGGCCACGCGATCCCTGCCTTCGCCGCGTCGCTGACTTGGCTCGACGGACTCTCCACGCTGCGATCCACAGCCAACGTCATTCAAGCACAGCGCGACTACTTCGGTTCCCACACCTACCGGCGCCGCGACGAGCCGCAGACGCCGGTGCATACGGATTGGCCGCGCGAGTGATGACGCCGTGCCACGGATGATGTCGTGCTAGCGGTCATGACGCACATGCAGCGGGCGCCGCTCTTGCTGGTCATCTTCGCCGTGGCCCTCGTCGCGGACCATCTCGCGTCGAGCTCCGAGGAGCGCGTGTTGTGCATCGATCGGGCCTACGTCACGCGCGAGAAGGTCGCGTTTGTACGTCCGCTTCTTTGGCTCCTCACGCTCGCGTCGCTTCTCGTAGCCGCGTTTCACCCCTGGCCCATCGGACTCTTCTCGGCGCCGCTTCTTCACGCGGGTTTGAGCGCGGCGGTTCTTCATATCGCTTCGCGCGTCGTCGTCCGCGGGCGTGAAACGCCTGCGCGAATCCCTGCGACGATTTTTCCGCACCCTGAAGGCGTGCACTTTTTACGGCAGCTCTCGCCGCCGGTGCAGCTCTTCCACGTCGCGCTCATCGTCATCGCCGGGCTCGCGTTCCGCTGGCTCTTGCCCCACTTGCCAAGCGTGGCTCGCGTCGTCGGCGGTGAGATGATCTCGCCGACGAAGCTGTGGTGGGGGCTCAGCGTCCCTGTGCTCAACGTCGCGCTCTTGCTCTTTGTGGTGTGGGGCATCAACCGTGAACGTTGGCGCGTCGCGGAGAACGAAGACGATGCGAGCTTGCCGAGTGAGCACGCCAACGTGGGTGAGGCGGACCAGAGTCTCCTCGACTATCGCCGCGCGCTGCTCTGTCGCTTTGTCGAAATTCTGCTGGTGAGCATCAACGTGGGCGCCCTCGTCGTCTGGCTCGGAGCCGCCGTCGGAATCGCCGAAGGCGTGCGCGAAGGTCTCTCCTCGGTCACCGCGATGGGCGTCTCCGCCTTCATCGGCGTCGTGCTGATCTACTGCATGGTTCGCTACGTGTCCCCTCTCGCGCGGATTCGTGACGAGCTTGGCGAGCGCGTGCAGCCCGGAGTCGCGAAGGGCGCCTACCGCCTCGGCGGCCTGCTGTACTTCGCCCCGGACGATCCGGCGCTCTTTGTCCCCAAGCAGCGCGGGTATGGGTCAACCCTGAACCTGGGCCGGCCGTCCGCTTGGCTCTTCGTTTTGCTCGTGACCCTCGGCCCGCTCTTGCTGGCTTGGTGGGTTCTCTAGCGCGGCCCATCTCTGATAGGCTCGCCGCCATGGACCGCCTCCTTCTCGTGTGCCTGGGTGGCGCCCTCGGCAGTGGGGCTCGTTATCTCGCCAGTGAGTGGGCGAGGGGCGAGGGCCCGCATCCCGTCGGCACCTGGCTCGTCAATATCGTGGGCTCGTTCCTGCTTGGTTTCCTCAGCGCAGCCCTCGTCGACTCCGAGCTCTCTCCGGCATGGAAGCTCGGTCTGACGACCGGCTTGATGGGCGGGTTCACCACCTACTCCACGTTTAGCCACGAGACGGCGACGCTCATCGAGCGTGGCGCCTACGCCCACGCTGGGATCAACGTGGGACTCACGCTCACGATGTGCCTCGTCGCGACGTTCCTCGGGCTCTGGCTGGGGCGGACACTCTTCGCGTCCGCCGCATAGCGTTGGCCACCATGAAAGCGCCGTCCTGACGGCCGAAGGAAACTATGGGACATACGAAGCACTTCATCGGCCTCCAAGATGGCGCGCGCCTTGTCGACCTCTTCGCGGGCGCAGACGATGCTCCCTCGGTTTCGAGCGTGGACTACCCAAAGGGGAGCATCGTCGAAGTTCGCGATGGTGAAATGGAGCTCGTCGCAGAGGCGGACTCCGCCGAAGCGGGCCTCTACGCCATCGCCGCCAAGCGAGGTCTAGATCCGATTTTCCCAGTGGCCGTGGAAGACGAAGTTCGCGTGCTCGTCAAGACGCCGGGCATCGACGACCCCGCCCTCGTCGACCACACGGACTGGCCCTTCGTCACCATCGACGGCGAGCACTCCATGGACCTCGACCAGGCCGTGTACGTCGAGCCCAAGGGCGAGGGTCACATCGTTCACTACGCGCTCGCGGACGCTTCGCACTTTGTCGTGCCGGGGACGGCGCTCCATGCGGAGGCGCTCCGTCGTGGCGCGAGCTATTACTTCCCGGGTTTCATGGTGCCGATGCTGCCCAGAGCGCTCAGCGAAGACTTGGTGTCTCTCAACGCCGACGTGGAACGCCGGGCGCTCTTGATCTCCTCGCATCTCGATAGCAAAGGTGTTTGCACCGGCAGCGAGGTCTCACGCGTCCGGATTCGAAGCCGAGGTAAGCTGTCCTTCGGCGGCGCCCAAGCGTTCTACGAGGGAGGCGCAGGGTTCGGCGACGATGTGGATACAAACCTCCGCCACCTGGCGACCGTCGGCAAACGGCGCATGTCCCTCGCCGAAGAGCGGGGCGTGGTGCGCTATCGACGCGTCACCGCTAGCACGGAGCTCGGGAAAGGTGGCCTGCGTTTTACGGCGATACGCGAGGTTCGTCTTGAGGTGGAGCGCTACAACGAACAGCTCTCGCTGCTCTGCAATAGCGAAGGCGCGCGTCTTCTTTCGGAATCCAGTGAGGACTTCGTGGAGCCCGTGTACCGCGCACACCCAGCCCCTTCTGAAAAGAAGATGCGCGACTTTGAAAAGGCCCTCGCGGCGCTCGTTCAGTATCACAAGCTTCCCGAGACTTGGATGTGGTCGCGACAAAGCGAAGCAACCCTCCGTGACTACCTCGACGGTCTGCCCAGCGAGGGCAAAGAAGGGCTCATCGCGTCGGCGATCCATCGACAAGCCGTCATGGCGAATGTCCGCAGCATGTTTCAGACGGAAGCCGCGGGGCACCACGGCGTCGGCGCGGAAGTGTACGCGCGCTTCAGTGCGCCCATGCGCGAAATGGTCGGCGTGTTTCTGCATCGCGAGCTCTTCCAAGCCATCGTCGGCAAAGGTCAAGCGGACGAAGACTTGCGTACAAAGATCGTCGACGGAGCCAACGAAGCCAAGAGCGTCCAGCGCGCCGTCGTCAACGAGAGCAACCGTCTGGTCCTCGACCAGATCTTCGAGGACGCCCTCGCGAACAAAGCGACGCTGCCGGCGGTGCTCATGGGCGCGGCTCGTGACAAAGCTTACGTGCGTCTGCAGAGCCCGCCCATCGACGCGAAAGTCTACTTGGGTCGCGGCGAAGAGGTCCTGCGTGCTCGTGGCGATGGCGCGGGGCTCTCAAACGCCACGCAGCAGTTTGGGCTGGGCGACGAGATCACGCTGACTGTGCTCGGGCGTGATGATCGCGACCGTTGGAAGCTCGAGATCGCGTAGAGCTCTCGCAGGTCGGTGTCGCTGCTGACACAGCCGATCCATAGATCCAGCTGCGAAATCGCCATCGGTGTTTCGTGTCCTGCGGTGTGCAGCGAGCGCTCAGTCGTCGCCGTAGATCAAGTTGTATCCACCGCGACAGACCGGTGGTCCTTCGACCTGTCGCACCCGGACGAAGACGTCCACGGTGTCGTCGCCGCCGCTACACTCGTGGTCGACGCGGACGGACTCGTCGAGGTTGCCGGCGGCGTTGGAGCAGCAGCCGGGGATGCCTTCGAACGTGGTCGGTGTGCCGACGGCGCAGTCGGCGCCGTCGGTCCCTGCCTCCGTGCAGCTTACGAATGCGCAGAGCTCGTAGTTGGTGCCTTCGGGAATACCCTCAAGGTCCACACGCGGAAAGATGAGGCCCAGGGTACGATCCGTGTCGAGGTAGACGTACCAGTCTTCGTCGCCTTCGGGGAAGAGTGTGCCTTCCACGTCGCTGCCCGACGGGAAGGTCTCGTCGTCGTCGACGCCGTCTAGCCTGGCGGCGGTGCCTCGGGTTGAATTGTCTTCGTACGCATCGAGGACGGGCACTCCGATGCACTCGCCGGTTTCGCAGGTGTCGCCGGATGTGCATTCGTCTTGGTCGTCGCACTCGGCGGTGAGCGTGGTCCACGTCATCGGCGCATCGCCTGGGACGCAGACTTGGCAGAGGTTCATCGGGTTCGGGTCGTCTTCGCGGTAACACGTCGCGTTGATGGCGCAGAATTTCGGGCCGATGCGACGGTCGCACTCAAAGGTCATCGCGCCGGTCGAGCGACACTCGTCCGCGGTGCAGGAGGCGCCGTCGTTGCAGGCTGAGTTCGTACCGAGAATGCAGCGTCCTCGTCGGCAGGTGTCCATCGTGCAGCCATCTCCGTCTGCGTCGCAGGGCTCGCCTTCGTCACACGGGCCGGCGTCGTTGGTGGTCACGTCCGGTGGGGCTCCGTCCATGCCGGGACCGCTGTCACGGACCCCAGAGTCGTCGCGCTCCGTACCGTCGTCGTCTCCACAGGCGAAACAGAAACAGGCGACCAGAATAATAAGTAAACGCACGCTGCACCATGTCACACGCGGCGAAAGTGCGCGCGTTCTTGAGGATTATATGCGCTGTTGATCGCCCGAGAACTATTCGGCGAGCGCGATGGCTTCGCGCAGCTGGCTCTCCGTCACGGCTCCAACGAAGGAAGCCCGGACGACGCCGTCGGCGTCCACGACGAAGGTGGACGGAAGCATGTTGACCCCAAATGCGTTCGCGAGGCCGGGTGTGGCCACGGCGATGGGGTAGTGCATTCCTAGGCCCTCGGCGGCGGGTGCGTCTCGGCCTTCCATGGCGATGCCCACGACTCGGCCTCGAACGCCCAGGGCTTCGTGGGTGCGCATTAGGTCGCCGGCTTCAGCGCGACAGGGAGGGCACCAGCGCGCCCAGAAATTAACAACGGTGACGCCGCTCTGGGCGGACAGGTCGAAGGCCTGTCCGCTGGTGAGCTGAACGGCGAGGTCCGGGGCCGCTTCGCCGACGAGCTGCCCCCCACTTGAGCCACCGCTGGCTGCATGAGCGATGCCGAAGAGCAGACCTGAGGCGACGAGCCAGGGCAGGGCGCTTTTTAGCCAAGGAGGGACGGCGAAACTGGGTTCAGGCGAATTCACGGCGATTGGGGTACTGAGGACATCAAAGAAGGTACGGGTGTTTGGGGGGCTTGGTTACAGAAAGATCGCTCAAAGGACCGACAGCACCGATATAGCGGCAAATTATCCCTCTCAGACAGCTCTTTGGGCGTGAAGTGCCAATGCTGCTAAGCAGAAGCCTGCTGGGGTCCTTTTTTGCGGCTCCAAATAGGTGACTTGATGAGACGAAGTTGGAAATGGCGAAGTTGGGGAGGTACATGGGTCGCGTGGGCGCTTATGTGCGTCGCCGGTACGGCCTCGGCCCAATCCGCGAGTGCGATCCAAGAGGCCCGCACCCACATGGAAGAAGGCCAGGTTCTCTACGTCCAGGGGCGCAATCTCGAAGCGGCATCCGAGTTCGTCGCCGCGTACGAGGCCCAGCCTTATGCAGCGTTCTTGTACAACGCGGGCATCGCCTATGAACGCCACGGCGACGCCCGGCGCGCGATCGTTTTCTATGAGCGCTACCTAGGCGAAGAAATGAGAGCTGGCGATCGGGAAGAGGTCAGCGGTCGAATCACCGCGCTACGCCAACAAATCGCCGCCTTGATCCCCACGCCGCCGGAAGGCACGCCGGGCGAAGTCACGCCGGAAGGCACTCCGGGCGAAGTCACGCCGGGCGAAGTCACGCCGGAAGGCACTCCGGGCGAAGTCACGCCGGAAGACACTCCGGGCGAAGTCACACCAGAGGGCACACCGGGCGAAGTCACCCCGGGCGAAGTTACGCCGGGCGAAGTCACGCCGGGCGAAGTCACACCAGAGGGCACTCCCAGCGAAGTCACACCGGAAGTCACGCCGGGCGCAACGGTCCTCGTCGCGGCTGGCCCAGAGCGCGCCATGAAATCCCTGCTCTCCGTGGAGACGAACCCCTCTGGTGCGCTAGTGCGCCTTCGACGTGAGGGACGCGTCGTTGTGGAAGGGCCATCACCTTTCAATGAAACGTTGGACGAAGGCACCTACGAAATATCCGTCGAGCACCCCGACTTTCAAACGATCACGCACGAGATGGTGATTCGCGCCGGCAAGGTCTACGTCGCCGTCCTGGAGATGAGTCAGGGCAACTTCGCAGGGCTCCTTCGAGTGGTGACGGACCCACCCGGCGCCTCGGTCTTTGTCGATGACCGCGCCGTGGGCGCGTTGGGTCAGACCCCGTTTCAAAACGTGGTGCCGATTGGCACTCACCGTGTTTGGCTGGAGCGACCTGGCTTTGAGACCATCGAGCGCGAGGTCGAGGTCGGCCTTGGCGACGTGGGCGAGCTGAGCGAAACGATGAGCCGAGAGACTTTCGGCCGCCTTCGAGTCATCGCCAACGTGCGCGGCGCTGAGATCTTCATCGATGATGAGCTCGTCGGCACCACGCCTTACGAAGGAGATGTCGACGCCGGCGCTCACGAGCTCCGTGTGAGCGCGGACGACATGAAGGACTACGAAGTCGAACTCGAGATCGCTCGTGGAATGCTCACGCCCGTCACGGCGGATCTAAAGCCGAGCGTCTCACGCGCTGGAGCGTGGACCACGGCCATCATGGGCGCAGGAGCCATCGCCGGTGGAACGGTTCTCTTCTTTCTGTCCCAGGACAACTTGGCGGACCTTCAGGCGGCTCGTGACGCGGGCACTCTCGCCGTCGACGACGAGCGCATCTTCAATGGCCGCGTGTTGACCATTGGGAGCTACGCCGCGTTTGGCGTGGGAGCGTTCCTCGGTCTTCTCTCCATCTACTACTTCTTACGCGACGGTTTGCCCGACTCCGGCGGCGACGTCCTCGAGGCCCGTGATTGGGCGCTGGCTCCCATCCTCTCTCCAGAGCGCGCTGGCCTCACCCTTGAAGGGACATTCTAATGCGTTTCGTATTCTTCCTTTCGCTGACCGCGCTCTTCGGCGGCTGCCTCTACGCTGACTACGACGAGGTCGCGGACAATGCGCCCATCGGGCTCCTCGAAGCGGGGAGCTACGTTCTGCCCGCGGGGTTTGGCCGGGTTCTTCATGCGTATCGCGCCGAAGGCCCCGCGCGTTCACGCATCGCCGCGAGCGCCGGGACAGCCTCGCCCCATGTCATCTTCGATGTTTGGACTGGACCCGCTCAAGGGCGTGAAAACGCGATCTTCGACGGGTGCGACGGCAACTGCGAAGAAGGCAGCGGCTCCGCTCTCGCTTCCATCGGGACGTGGCAGCGCCGAGATGCGTGCGTGCTCATCGGCTCCCAAGTTCAGAGAGACAGCACCCAAGACGGTCGACTTCGTATTCAGTGCGAAGGTCCAACGAACGACAGCGTCTCGCTCGCCCTTGGTCTTCCAGGCGAAGCGCTGGGCGCGGCCCTTGCTCCCCTCGGCGCCCTAGGCGCTGCAGTGGTGGGTGCACCTCTCGCGGACTCGGGTCGCGGCGCGCTCTACATTCTGCCGACGGACGGCCAGACCCTCGAAGCGCTCACTCTGCCTCAACTTGACCTCGCGGCGAACGCAGGGCTCGGAAGCGAACTGGCCACCTTCGACGTGCCCGCCGCCGACGGATTGCCCGCCGCCACGATAATCCTCGCGGCGGCCCCGGGCATGGAGCGCGTCGTTGCCCTCCGCGTCCGCGTCGACGCCGACGGAGGCCGCGTCGCAGAAGCAATCGCGTGCATGGACGGTGTCGACATCCGCTTGCCGTCTGACTTGGTGGAAGAGGGCGGCGGGATCGCCCTCGTGGACACCGACGGCGATGGCCAGCCGGAAGCACTCCTCGGCGACCCCCGCGCGGATCGAGTGCTCCTCGTGCCTCTGGACGGACTCGTCGATGGGGCAGGATGCGCTGACGCGGCGCCGGAGATGCACCCAGGCACCCTTGAGATCTCCTGCGGAAATCTCCCCGTCGACGGTCGCGTAGTCTGCGATGGTCTGGGTAGCTCCGTCAGCGGAGGCGACTTCGACGGCGACGGCGACGTGGACCTTATCTTTGGCGCTGCGCTATCGAGCGTCGCGGGAGCGACGAACGCCGGCGCGCTCTACGTGCTGCCCAATAGCTCGGGCTTTGATGCGAGCGCCGCGCGCGTGCTTAGCGTTTCGAGTGCTACCGCCAACGCCGAACTCGGCACGCGCGTGGTCGTCACCCAGAGTCAACTCACCACCACGCCACGAGACGAACCGGTGGCTTCAGCGCCGGGCACCAACAAGCTCTACATCTTTTACTGCACGGGCCTCGCGGGAGACGCCGCCAGCGAAGGTCAGCGCTGCTTGGGAACATCGCCATGAGCGAAGGAGAGGGCGCATTCGCCAAGGAGCGGCCCACGGTCCTCGTCGCGGACGACGAGACCAACCTCCGCCGCGTGCTTCGCGCTCAGCTCCAACGCGACGGCTTCCAAGTCATCGACGTGGAGGACGGCGAGGCTGCGCTCACGGCCATCGATGAGCATCATATTGACGTCATCATCACCGACCTGCGGATGCCCAAACGCGACGGCATGTCCCTTCTCAAAGAAGTGTCGAGACGACATCCTGGGATCCCGGTGATCATGATCACCGCCCATGGCACCGTCGACACGGCCGTTGAAGCGCTCAAACTCGGAGCCTTCGACTACGTCACCAAGCCCTTCGACCGCGACGAGCTTCGTCATGTGGTGGCGAAGGCCACGAAGACCCGGGAACTCAAGAAGGCCGACATCGGGCTTGATGCCAACGAGCGCGGTCGCTACCGGATTATTGGTGCAGCTCCGTCGATGCTCGAGGTCTACGAGGTCATCGAGCGCGTGGCGGACACGCCGAGCACCGTGCTCATCACCGGCGAGAGCGGTACTGGAAAAGAGCTGATCGCCCAAGCGCTTCACGAGAACGGCAAACGAAAGTCCAAGCCCTTCATCCGTGTGAACTGCGCGGCGATTCCGCCGGAGCTCATCGAGAGCGAACTCTTCGGATACGAGAAGGGCGCTTTTACGGGGGCCGTCAGCTCGAAGCCCGGGCGCTTCGAGCTCGCCGATGGCGGTAGTCTCTTCCTCGATGAGATCGGCGAGATCCCAGTGAGCATGCAGGTCAAGCTGCTGCGCGCGATTCAAGAGCAAGAGTTTGAGCGCGTTGGTGGCGTAAAGACGATCAGCGTCGACGTGCGTCTCATCACGGCGACAAACCGCGAGCTCCAAAAGGAGATCGACGAAGGTAATTTTCGGGAAGACCTCTACTACCGGCTCAACGTGGTGCACGTGCACCTTCCGCCACTTCGCGAACGAACCACGGATATCCCGCTCTTGCTTCAACACTTCGTGACCAAGTTCAATGAACGACTCGGCCGAAAGATCACGGGCTTCAGCGCGGACGCATCCCGTGCCCTCGTGCATCACCGTTGGCGCGGCAATATTCGAGAGCTCGAGAACGTCGTCGAGCGTTGCATGCTCTTCTGCGACGATGCGGTGATTCGCCTGGAGCACCTTCCGGCGGAGCTGCGCGCGGATCAGCGCTCCAAGGAACCCGCGGAACGTGCTCGCGAGGCTTTTGAGGGCAGCACGAGTGAGGTCCCCGAGGTGGGCCTAAAAGATGTCGTCCGCGAAGCGACGGCGGCCCTTGAGCACGAGCTCATCAAACGCGCCCTCGAGCAGACCACTGGAAATGTCACGCATGCAGCGCGGCTGCTGAAGATCTCGCGCAAGAGCTTGCAGACGAAGATGAAAGAGCTGGGCTTTCGCTAGCAGCTTGATCGTCAGAACCGAACGCGAACGCTGGCGCCGGTCGGCGAGAGCGAGACCTCGGTGCGCTCGTTCTTGCGAACGATAAAGAGGGCGGCGGAAAGGGCCGCGAGGACACTACCGGCTGCGAGCATGACGATGCCGCCGATGGCGTTTCGTCTCGCCTGAGCGTTGAGCTCCTGTGCTTGCTCTTGGGAGGTCACGGGGTCGGCGGCGTCATCGCCGAGGGACCCCGCTCGCAGCTGAAGGGCCAACCCCACTCCAGCGGAAACGACGGCGGAGGCCGCGAGTGCGATGGAGAGCGTGTATCCCGGCGGGCCTTCTGGAGGCGCCTCGACGACTTGGATATTTGCGAGCTCTCGTTCTCGCTCGAGCTCGTCTTCTTCGTCCCTGCTCGCGAGGAGGCCTTCGACGACCTGGATCCGAGCGAGGGCGACGGATCGCTCGTCGGCGTCTTCGTCGGCTTCCCCAAGGAACTCGTGGTAGGCGTCGAGCGCTCCTTCGAGATCACCGCCGCCATCCAGCGCGCGGCCCAAGTTGTAGAGCAGGATCGGCTCCGGGAAGAGACGATGAGCGGTCTCCAACTTGTCGGCTGCGTCATCGAAGCGGCCGGCGCGGTAGTCGTCGGCGGCTTCGTTGTAGAGCCGAAGGCTGACCCGTCGCTCATCGTCCTGGGCGCGAGCCATGGTCGGGGCCAGCGCCTGAGGGATCACGGCGGCGAAGGTGAGAATACCAGCCAAAATTGCTCTTACGACGAGTTTCACGATAGGGTTCTGTGCTTTGCCGGACACTACCACGAGCCCGAGTCGGATAGGACGCTACAGCGTCGTGACTGCCCTGGCTCAGGGCGGAATGGGCGAGGTCTTTCTCGGGGTGCTGCAGGGCGCCGAGGGGGTCTCCACGCCCGTGGTTATCAAGCGGATTCGGCCTGAGTTTGCTCAAGAAGCTTCGTTTCGTTCGATGTTTCGCGACGAGGCGCGTGCGCTCTCCTTCGTTCGTCACCCCAACGTCGTGCAGGTCATCGAGTTCGGCGCCGAACAAGATGAGCTCTTCCTGGTCATGGAGTACGTCGAAGGCGAGAGCGTGACGACCTTGCTGCGGACCGTGCGAAAGGCCGCTCAAGCTGTGCCCTTGGCCGTCGCCGTCCACATCGTCGCCCAGGCGGCGTCGGGTCTCCATGCGGCGCACGAGCAAAAGAACGATGCGGGTGAACCTCTACACCTGGTGCATCGAGATGTCTCGCCTCAGAACATCCTCGTCACTTACGCCGGCGTGGCAAAGCTCATCGATTTCGGCATCGCCAAGACCGAGCAGCAGGACGCGCTGACGCTGACCGGCGAGCTCAAGGGCAAGTACGGCTACATGGCGCCGGAGCAGTTCATGGAGAGGCCCCTCGATCGGCGCGTGGATATCTTCGCGCTCGGAGTTGTGCTCTTTGAGCTGGTGACTGCGCGCCGACTCTTTAAGCGCTCCAGCGCTCACGCAGCGATGCGCGCCATCTGCGATGAACCCTTGCCCGAACCATCGCTTCCCGATGGTGGCGTCGCTCCGCCCTGGCTGGTCAAGGTCATGAAGCGTGCGCTCGCGCGCGATCCTGATGAGCGCTACGCGAGCGCCCAAGAATTTCGGCGCGACCTACGCTTAGGCCTCCGTGAACTGGACCCTGAATCGCGCATCGAAGAGAAGCTGCCGAACCTCATGCTCGAGTACTTCTCCGCACGCCGAGCGACGAAACGCCAGCTCATGAATGCCGCGAAAGACGGTTCCATGAGCGACTTGGAGTCCGCTGCTGAGTATGTGGTTCCGACGCCTTCAGGCACGTCGCTTTCTAGTCCTTCGCCTTCCGAGGTGGAAACGAGGGCCGCGCTCGAAGTGCCGACGGTCTTTTACCCGGACTCAGGATCCTCAAGGGGGCGCTTGCGTCCAGTGCTCTTGCTTCTTTTCGCCTGCGTCGTCGTCGGCGGCGCGGCTTGGTACGGCTGGACAGCGTCCGTCACGCCGGAGCTGGCCGCCCGTCCCCAGGAAGCGCTCGCGGACGTCCTCCCGGCGCTCGAAGCTGGACGGATCGCGGCGATCCATCCTCCAGAAGCCGCGGCTCACGTGATTCCGATTCGCGTCGAGGTGGAGCCGCCAGCGGCTAGCGAAGCGGCGGTCATTCATGTCGAGACGCGACCTTCGCGTGTCTCAGTCTACTTGGGCGGCGAGCTCCAAGGACGCACGCCCTTGGACATCGAAGTCGACGAACCCGGCGCTGTGACGTTGACCTTCCGAAGGCGTGGGTACGCCGTGCTGGAGGAGGAAGTCGACGCGGTGGGTCAGGTCCAGGTGAACGTCGTACTCCGGCGCCGGCGCCGGCCTTCGATGCGGATGAGAATGGGCATGGCGACGATGGAACCTTCCGGCGATTTTGCAGCCTTCGATTGACGGGGCGTAGCGTCGCTCACGAGGAGGGATACGCCGAAACCACGGATCTTTGCGGAGGCGCTTGAACGTGATGCCCTCAAAGTCTGGGACCAGGCGCCGTAGTCATTGGAATGAGATGCGCGTCCCTTCACGGAGAGCTTGGATTGTGGTTGGCCTTGGTCTTTGGGATCTACGGCTGTAGTTCTCCGGAAGACATCGGAGGGGACGCAGGGTTCGACGCGATCTCCGTGGACGTTCGATGGGTGGATGCCCCTGGCTTCGATGCAAGAGCAGGCGACGACGCGGGCGGGCCCGCCCTGGACGCTGCGCTTGACGGAGGACGAGACGCGACCGTCGCGCCCAGCGACGGCGCGGTTCCCAGCGACGGCGCGGTTCCCAGCGACGGCGCGGTTCCTAGCGACGGCGCGGTTCCTAGTGACGGCGCGGTGCCTAGTGACGGCGCGGTTCCCAGCGACGGCGCGGTTCCCAGCGACGGCGCCATGCCAGGCGACGCTGGTGGTGATGCGGGCGTCCCCGCCGACGCCGCTGCTGACGCCGCCCCTGATTCCGGCGCGCCTGGCTGCGAGGAGGGAACTTTCGACGACGATGACAACCCCGTCACGGCATGCAGACCCTGGTCCGCGTGTGAACCCGGCGAGTATGTTCAACGAACCGGGAGCGAGTCCGCCGACCAGGAATGTGCGGGATGCGAGAGTGGCAGCTACAGCGTGATCAACGACGCGGCGTTTTGCACGGACTGGACCGACTGTCCTCGCGGGAGCTTTGTGGCGAGTGAGGGCTCCTCGACGGTGGACCGAAGCTGTGACCCTTGTCCCGCCGGGCTCTACAGCAGTGGGGAAAATCAAGCGTGGTGTATTGAACTCGAACTCTGTTCTGCGGGCACTGTTCAGACGCGGCCAGGGACGCCGCGCAGGCCCCCTCGATGTGAGGTCTGCCTCACCGGCGAATATTGCGCGGGGGCTGAGGTTTCACGGACCCCTTGCGCGACGTCTACCTGGGATCACGACGCCGACCCGGCGACGGCGTGCGCGGAATGGACCGAGTGTGTTCCGGGAACCTATGTGCTCGGAGCAGGGGATACACGACGTGACCGCCTCTGCGAAGGTTGCGCCGCTGGCAGCTTCTCGGATGAGTCCAACTTGGCTGCGTGCAGGCCTTGGCGAGACTGTCCTGTCGGTGAAGCGCCGACCCCCGGGACCGCATCCAGTGATCGCGACTGTATCCCTCTGATGGAGATGTAGTATCGCGCCGCTGCCTGCGACACCTGTGCTAAAACATCAGCGTGCGTCTAAGCGGAAGAGTTGCGGTTGTCACCGGCGCGAGCCGTGGTGTGGGTCGAGGGATCGCCATCGCGTTGGGCGCCGAAGGAGCGACGGTTTATGTGACGGGTCGAACCATGCTGCCGGATGGGACAGGTTCGCTGAACGAAACCGTCGCCAGCATCGAGGAGCGAGGCGGAGAGGCCTTCGCCGTCCGCTGCGACCACGCCAAGGACGAAGACGTTCAGGCGCTCTTCGAGCGTGTTGGAAGCGAGCAGGGGCGCTGCGATATTCTCATCAACAACGTCTTCGCGACACCTCAAGGCGACCTCTTCAACACGCCCTTCTGGAAACAGCCTATTCAGGTGTGGGACACCATGATCGATGTCGGGCTGCGCTCGCATTACGTCGCGTCCGTGCTCGCGGTGCCCTGGCTGCAAAAGAGCGCAGCTGGCCTCATCGTCAACATCTCCAGCTTTGGTGGCGCGAGCTACCAAGTGAACGTCGCGTACGGCGTGGGGAAAGCAGGCGTCGACCGACTCGCTCGCGACATGGCGCGAGACCTGCGCGATGAGAAGATCTGCAGCGTCTCGCTGTATCCAGGCGTCGTACGAACAGAGAAGGTCTTGTCCGGCGAGCTCCCGTTTTCAACGGAGGTGAGCGAGTCCCCAGAGTTTGCCGGACGAGTCATCACCGCCCTGGCTCTGGATGAACAGCGGATGAAACGCACGGGCAAAGTACACGTGGTCGCGGAGCTCGCCCGTGAGTACGGAGTCCTCGATATCGACGGCACGGAACCTCAGTCACTGCGCGAGATCGCCGAGAAAAAACGCGCCGCGCGAAAGAACCCATGAACCCAAGTTCACTCCTCCGTGAAGCGCGCAGCCGCTGTGACGCGCTCCTTGAACTCGCGCCGGATATCGAGCGAGAGCGACGTGTGCCCGAGAGCCTTGCAGCCGAGCTCTCCGCTGCGGGCTTCTACCGGATGCTCGTCCCCGAGTCGCTCGGCGGCGGCGAAGTTCACCCGCAGGTCTTCGTCGATGTGCTCGAAGCGCTCGGCCAAGGAGATGGCGCGACGGCCTGGACCGTGATGACCGGGTCCACAACGGGACTCCTCGCCGCCTATTTGCCACGCGCCGGCGCGGAAACTCTCTTCCGCGACGCTGCGATCATTCCCGCCGGTGTCTTTGCGCCGATGGGGCGCGCGCGTGTCGTCGACGGAGGCTATCGGCTCACTGGGCGCTGGCCGTTTACGAGCGGCATCGACAACGCGGCCATTCGTCTGGGCGGTGGTCTCGTCGTCGACGAGAGCGGCGCGCCACGCACTCTGGCGAATGGCGCCCCGGAAGTACGAAGCTTCTTTGTGCGCCGAGAAGAGTCCTCCATGGTGGACACCTGGCGGACCTCGGGTCTGCGCGGCAGCGGCAGCCACGACATGGTCGTCGAAGATGTCTTCGTCCCGGCGGAGCATACGACCTGCGTCTTTGTCGACGAGCCCACGGAATCCGGCCGTCTCTATCGTTTCCCGCTCTTTGGTCTTCTCGCCCTCGGGGTCAGCGCCGTGGGCTTGGGCATCGCCCGTGCCGCCCTCGAAGAGGTCTCCGCTCTCGCCGCGCGCAAGAAGCGTGGGCGAAAGTCCCTCGCGGAAAGCGAACTCACGCAGATTCGCGTCGCGCGCTCGTCAAGCCAGCTCGATGCCGCGCGAGCGCTCATCCGCGTCACCATCGACGACGCCTGGAGCGCTCCCGGCGCCCTCGATGTCTCGATGCGTGCACGTCTCCGAATGGCCGCGAGCCACGCCGCAGAGACGGCGGCCAAAGTGGTCGATGTGGCGTACCACTTGGGCGGCGGCGCCTCGATCTACGAGAAGAGCCCACTGCAACGGCACTTTCGTGACGTTCACACGATGACGCAGCACATCATGGTCAACGAAGCCTCGTTCAAGGTGCCTGGACGTATTCTTCTTGGTCTTGAGACCGACGTGTCCCAGCTCTAGGGAGCGCTGGGCGCTCGCAAGTGTGCTACCCCAGGCCCATGAAGACCGCGCTTTTTCTTTCTCTTACCGCCTTACTCGCTTTCGCCTGCGGGGATGATGACGGTGCCGTTGATGCGAATACACCGCTCCCGGACGCCTCCGACGATGTCGGGACCGATGCACAGGCGGACGCTGGCAACGACGCCGGCTCGCCGGATGTCGGCGTCGACGGCGGTCCAGATGGCGGCCCAGATGCCGGCCCAGCCGACACCTACGAGAACTTCGCCATGGAGTTCATGACGACGTACTGCGTTGAGTGTCACGGCGCCGGAAACGCGAGACGCGACTACACCACCATCGAGGATATTCGCCGAGACATGGTCAACGTTCGCTGCGGCGTGGCGGCGGACCCCCTCGACGACTGCGACGGTTCCCCAGCGCCGCGCCAGTTTCCTATCGGTAGCGGTGCCATGCCGAGCGACGAGGAGCGCGGCCGTCTTGTCGCCTGGGTCGAAGCTGGTTTGCTCTGACTCCGGATGCTGAGCGATGACCGAGCTCTCGCCCGCGTTCATTCAATCGATCCGCATCAAGCGAGAGGGCGTCGACGAAGACGCCTTTCCTTTTTGCCTGCCCGCGCTCAAGGGTCTGCAGGAGCTCGACCTGAATCCCCAGGTCACGTTCTTCGTCGGTGAAAACGGCAGCGGCAAGTCCACACTCCTTGAAGCCATCGCCGTCGCCGCTGGACTCAGCGCACAGGGCGGTACCCGCAATATGCGCCTCGACGACAGCGCGGGTTGCAGTCCCCTGTCCGAGCACATGACTCTGATCCGCGGCGTTCGGCGCCCACGTGATTCATTCTTTCTACGGGCTGAGAGCTTCTTCAACGTCGCGACGCTCATCGACGAGGTCGGCGCCGCCGGAAGCTATGGCGGGAAGTCTCTCCATCACCAAAGTCACGGCGAGTCGTTCCTCGCCCTCGTCGAACACCGTTTCGGCAACGACGGTCTCTTCCTCCTCGACGAACCTGAAGCGGCCCTCTCGCCCCAACGCCAGCTTACTTTCTTGGCGCACTTTCACGCGCTGCTCTCCCAAGGGGGCCAGTTCATCGTGGCCACTCACTCCCCGATCCTCTTGGCGTACCCCGAAGCCACCATCTATCGCTTTGATGACGAGGGGATCTCGGCCTGTGCCTACGACGATCTTGAGCACGTTCATGTCACTCGTGACTTCTTGAACAACCCAGCGCGCTATCTGAGGCATTTGCTGTGCAACGACGACGACTGAGGCTTGCCTAGCTCGTGCGAAGAGGGTTCAATGGGACCATGTGGTCACGAGTCAGCGGCCTAGTCGTGGCGTTGATGGGGTGTTCGTTGGTGAACGCTCCCAGCGGCTTTCAAGACGGCGACGCGGGAAGCGCCGCCGATAGCGAGCCCGCACGCGACGGATCCGACGGATCCGATGTCCCGGACGGCGCCGCTGATGCCGAAGTGCAAGACGGTGGACCTACAGACGCTGCAGGCGACGTCGCCGTGGACGCGGGTAGAGCCGACGCCGGTCCCGAAGGTTGGCGCATCCTCCAGATCGAAGCGGGGCGCGCCCACGCGTGCGTTCGCTTGGAAGGCGGCCGCGTCGTGTGTTGGGGCTCAAACGACCAAGGTCAGCTGGGCCACGCCACCGATGGACCGGACTTCGTCGACACCGCTCTTCGATTCGGGAGCATCGCCGTCGAAGAGAACGTCACCTGTGGCGTGACCTTCACTTTGGAAGCCTACTGCTGGGGGCAAGTGGACAGTAATCCGCCCCCTCTCGCAGGTCTGTTTTTTCGAGTCGGTGAGGCCGTCCAGTCCGTGAGTATCGGAAACCTTCGCGACACCACACTCACGGTCATCTGCACCGAAAACCAGGGAGCCGTCGACTGCTATGTGTCGACGGCCCTCCAAGCGCCGGGAGGCCTCAATGGCCTCTTTGGTGACAGCTGGGCGCCACCCGGAATGGACATCGTGAAGCTCTCCGTGGGGCGCGATCACTTCGTCTTCGAGACCGGCGGAGTCGTCCGTTCGTTTGGCAATGACGTGTTCGGGCAACAAGGCGACGCTTCGAGGGGCACCGGCGTTGTTCTCATCCCCGAAGGCGCCGAAGGGCGTATCGTCGAAGAGCTCGCCGCCGACTCGAATCGGTCGTGCGCTTCAACGGGAACCTCCGTGTGGTGCTGGGGTCAGGCAGGCTTTCCAAACGCCGATGGCTCGGACGCAATCCGCTCGTCACCCGTCGATCTTTTGATCGCGGGTCCCATCCTCGATCTCGATCTCGCACCATCGTTCGGCTGTGCCGCCGCCGGCGACGGTGTCCAGTGTTGGGGGTTGAACCCGGACACCACGGACGGCATCCCCCCATCCAGCCCTGTCCCGCCCATAGACGCCGGTGGACCTGGAACGCGACTCGTCGCGACGGGCTCCGGTTTCGCCTGCAACGTCTCCGGGCGCATCGCCACGCGATGTTGGGGTGCGAATGACTCGGGCCAACTTGGCGGTGCTCCAGGTCCTTCCGGCGCAGCGTCAAACATCCTCAGCTTGCTGCTCGGGACTGCGTCTTGAGGAGGCTCCTCTTCCTCGTCGGCTTTTGCCTGTCTCTCACGGGGACATCGGCGCTGGCGCAACCGTCTCCGTCCAGCGAGACCGACGGTCGCGGGCGGATCCACTTTGACGCCGGCAACTCATACTACGAACGTGGCGCCTACGAAGACGCGATACGCGAGTTTCAGCTCAGCTACTCGCTGAGCCAGCGCCCCGAGCTCCTCTTCAACCTCTACTCGGCTTACGAGCGCTTGGGCCGATTCGTCGAGGCAGAGTCTTTGCTGGCGCGTTACGCAGCGTCGGACATCAGCGCGGACCAGCGACGAGTCGCAAACGCGCGCCTCGAGTCGCTTCGCGAGCGCATGAGGACCGAGGAGCCTCACGAGCCTCCAGCCGCCGAGGCTGACATTGAGCGAGGTCTAGGCGGCGCACGCAAAGGAGCCATCGCTTTGTGGGCCATCGGCGCTGCCGGGTTCATCGACTTTGCGGCCTTCGCTGTGCTCTCTTCCTCCGAATCGAACGAGCTCGCTGCGTGCAGTCCCACTTGCGATGACGAAGAGGTCTCGAACCTGCGCACCTACAATATTCTCGCCGACGTTGGGCTCGCCGTGGGCGTCGCCGGCGTCCTCGCAGGCACGGTCCTCTGGATCGTGGGGAAGCCCTCTCCGGTCAGCGTCACGGTGGACCAAGAAGGCGCCGCCCTTCAATTCACGGCACGTTTCTGATGGAACGGCTGTTTTGGTCACTCGTTGGGTATCCCAAAGGGCACGTGATATATTCCCTGTGATGCGAACCCTCTCGGCCGCTCTAGTGTGCTTCTTCTTCTCCGCATGTGGCGGCGAGTACGACGTTCGCGTTCAAGTGGAGCCACCGGAACTGCTCGATGAAGCGGTCGCCGTCGAACTTGGTATTGTGGCGAGCTGCGAAGGGGAACTCGACGAGGGTCCAGTCGTTGGAAGTCCTGTTCTGCGCTTCGCCCCGACGGACTCACCGCCGGCTCTCGGCGACTCCGAAACCGGACCTCGTGGACTCTACGCCCGCCTCGTCAATGAGCGCTGCGAAGTGATCGCGTCGGGGTGTTCGCCCGTCAACTTGAGCGCAGGCGGTTCAGACATCCTCCGCGTCATCGTGCGCGGCGCGAGCGGCCACGCCTGCGCCACCGGAGAGCTCTGCCGCGAAGGCGTTTGTGCGCCCGGCTCAGGCGACTCCGGCGCGGATGCCACGCAGTCAGACGGAGCCGTGGATGCCGTGCAAACGCCAGACTCGGGTGTGGATGCCCCACAGCCAGACGCCTCCGTGGATGCTGACTTGAGCGACACGCCGAATCCGCCCGACGCTCTGGATGCCGGGCCACCTCCCGTCGACAGAACCTGCTGGGTCAACGAAGCGGGCTGTGACTGGACCCGAGACTTCAACCTCGAATCCATCGGGCCTCCGGGCTTGCCTGCTGGAGCCACGAACGCCGCCTTTACACCGAACGGGTGTGGGCTGCTCTTCTCGCGGTCCGGCGACCTCTTTATCGTCCGCCGCGCACCAGGTGGCGCTTTCGGCGCTCCCGAAGCTCTCACGGAACTCAACTCAGCCGACTCCGAAGACAAGGTCATCTTTGCGCCAGGTGAGCTTGAAGCATTCGTGAGCCGGTCCGTCGACGGCGACTCTTTCGTATTTCGCACAGTCCGGGACACGACGAGCGCCGACTTCGGCGACTTGAGCCCCGTCTCTTCACTGAACGAAGTCGGCTTCGACAGCTACGACATCTCCTTGAGCGGTGATGCTCTGCGTTTCTACATGGCCCGGCCCTTCGATGCTTTCTCCACCCAGGACATCCTGATGGCGACACGTGAGTCACTGGCTCAGGAGTTCGGCGAGCCCGTTGTCGTGGAGGAACTTTCCGACAGAGCCTTTGACGAAGCGGAGCCCGTGGTGTCTTTCGATGGGCGAGTCATGATCCTCGCCACGACGCGCGACGCAGAGTCGGCTCTGCGCCTCTACTTCAGCACGCGGGCTGGCCCCTTGCAGCGTTGGCGTCCGCTCGGCACTTTGCCCGGCGACTTTCTCGCAGAGGCGAACGAACGCGAGGGCATCCTATCCCCGGACGCCTGCGAACTTGTGGTCAACCGCGGCGGCGCAACCTCGCATCTTGTCTATCGGGGCCTCTGACGCGCTCAGGCTCCCGGGGCCGTCTGGTCGCAGTCCGGAGCCAGGGAGTCGAGGTTCACTCCGAGCATGGCGACGGCGGCTTTTTCCGTCTCTTCATCGACATCGAGGAGCTCGCGTCCCTGGCGAATGACCTCGATGGCGGTTTCGATGCGGATGGGCTGCATATCGACGCCGGCTCGCTCGACGAGCGCGTTGGCAAAACGAACGACGTTTCCCACCCGCTTTCGCCCGCGGTTGCCATAGGCCACTTGCCCGATGGTCTCGCGAATCTCATCCGGGAGCCTCCAACGCTCGCTGATCATCTTGCCGATGGCTGGATGTGCGCTCACCACCACCTCACGCCAAACTTCGTCGTCGATGCCGCCGCTCATCCCCAGCCGTTCGAGCTCCAGGAGAAAGCCGCCCACGACAGGCTTGCCCACGTCGTGCAGCAGCCCCGCCATGTACGCCACGTCTGGATCCGGGCCGTCGAGGAACTCCTCCGACAGGGCGCGGCTGACATTCGCCACGGCCAGTCCATGCGACCAGATCGTGCGAAACGCCTCATCGATGCGTGGCGCGCGCGAACGAAACACCGAGCGTGCCGCGAGCTGCGCGAGTATCTCCAGCAGTGGCTCCACGCCGATGCGAGGAATCGCCTGACGTAGACTTCGAATCCGATGTCCACCATGGGCGGCGCTGCTTGCGATGCGCAGGAGATGCCCAGAGATAAGAGGGTCCCGCTCGAGAGTCGCGGTGAGGGCGTCGAAGTCCACCGGAGTCGAGCGCAACATGGCCATTCCACGCGTCGCCGTCTCGGGCATCGAGGGCAGCCGCAGGTCACCGCGGGAGATGCGCGAGAGCATCATGGCTTCGAGTTTCGCGGCGAGGCGCTTACTTGATTTCTTTGCTTTGGGTGCCTGCGGCACAATCTGGCGGGCCGAGCAGAGCGACTTGTAAAACTCGCCTGCGCTGACCGGCCGCTCCGTCGGCACCTTGGCGAGAGCCTGCAAAACCGTCGCCGCGATGTGCTCCGGGATCTCCGGGTTTCGTTGCTTCGGCGAGATGGGAATCTCGCGCACGTGCGCCATCACATACTGACCGAACGACTCCGCCACGAAGGGCGGACTACCCGTCAGCATTTTGTACACCACCGCAGCGAAGCTGTAGACGTCGCTCAGAGGTCCGACGCTTGATTCGCCGAGGCACTGCTCTGGACTCATGTACGCCGGCGTCCCGAGCACGGTCCCGGTTTGCGTGCGTCCTCCGGAGCGCATCTCGCCAAGCTTGGCCACGCCAAAGTCGAGAAGCTTCGCGCCCTTGGGCGTAATGAAAATATTCTCCGGCTTGAGATCGCGATGCACGATGCCGCGCTTGTGGGAAGCATCCAGCGCGCTCGCCATGCCCTTCGAAATTCCGCGCGCCATCTCGACGTCGAGGACCCCGTCGCGATGGAGGAGCTCGGCGAGGGTCTCTCCCTCGAGGAGCTCCATCACCAGATAGAAATAGCCTCGCTCTTTTCCGAAGTCGTGGATGTCGACGATATTTGGATGCGCGATGGCCTGTACGGCGCGAGCCTCATCGAAGAAACGGCTGACGACATCCGGGGTGCGCGAAAACCGTGGCTCGAGCACTTTGATCGCGACTCTCGCCGCGCCTTGGATGGACTCGGCGTAGAACACGGTGCCCATTCCGCCCGCGCCGAGCTCAGTCACCAAGCGATAGCCGGCGAGCCGCTGTCCCCGCAGCGCCTGGGCAAGGGGCTTCGCCGCGCTTCCCTCTTTCGAGGGCGGGGCTTCCGACAGTGGGGCCTCTGATGGTGGGGCATCAGGCAGTGGGGCGACGGCGCTCACACCGATCAATACGGCTGCCAGGGGCGAAACACGAGGGGGTCTCTCCTCCGACGACCAGGAATTTCTCTCTCGTCTATGCCCTGACTGGAATAACCACGCGATTCGAGCGTCTAGACGGATGTTCCTAGCCTGGCGCACATGCCACGCTGGCCCCCCTTTGCGCCCCGTGATAGCTCCCACCCGTGGCATACGCCCTAGAGATCGGTCGCCGGTACCTTCGCTCCAAGAAGCGTAAGACGATCTCCGTCATCACCTTCATTTCCGTCACCGGCGTGGCCCTCGGCGTGGCGGCGCTTCTCGCCGTCCTCTCCATCACCAGCGGCTTCGAAAGAGAGTTCCGCGACAAGGTCCTCGGCGTCAACGCCCACGTCCTCGTGATGAAGTACGGCGTCGACTTCGACGAGTACCGCGACGTCGTCGACCAAGCCCAAGCGCTCCCGGAAGTCGCCGGCGCTGGCCCCTTCTTGATCAACCCGATGATGCTCGCCCACGGAGAGCGACTCAGCGGCGTCCTCGTGAAAGGCATCGACCCAGATCTCGTCGCCGGCGTCCTCGACCTCCCGGACCAGCTCATCGCCGGCACCCTCGAAGGGCTTCGGCACCCCGACGCTGAACCCGCCTCGTCGGGCAACGACAACGACGATGATTGGCTCCGCGAGATGGTCGCTGAGCACAACGCCCAAGTCGCCGGCGGTGATGAACCCAACGAAACAGACGAAGGCGTCGACGGGCCGAACGAGAACGAAGGCGAGAACGGCGAAGCCGCCTACGAAGTGCTGCCGACCCTCGAGGTGGTCTCACCGGAAGATGTCGAGGCGTTACTCCAGGGCTTCGACCCCGACGAGTTCGATCTCCCCGACGACGACTTCGTCGAGCCCGAAGGCGAAGATCCCATCGACGTGAGCTCCCTCGCCGGCGTCATCATCGGCGTGACCCTCGCGGAGAACCTCGAAGTCGAAGTCGGCGACACGGTGCGGCTTGTGTCGCCTCTGAGCGGCATGGACGTGAGCCTTTTTGACTCTGAAACACGCGCCCCGCGCACCAAAGACTTCGTCGTCATCGGCATCTTCGAGGCGGGCTTCCAAGAATACGACGCCAACCTCGTGTACGCGGACCTCTACGAAGCCCAGCACTTCTACGGCCAAGGAGATGTGGTCACCGGCGTTGAAATGCGCCTTCACGACCTCAACGAGAGCGGCGAGATCGCCCGCCAACTCGAGCGCGAACTCGGCGGGCCTTTTCACACCGTCGACTGGGCTGAGCTCAACCGAAACCTCTTCACGGCGCTGAAGATTCAGAAGATCTCCCTCGGCTTCGTCATCGCCACCATCATCTTCGTGGCCGCCTTCAACGTCATCGCCACGCTCATCATGGTCGTCCTCGAGAAGAAGCGAGAGATCGCGATTCTCAAGGCGATGGGCGCAACGGACTCCACGATCCTCGGCATCTTCGTCGTTCAGGGCGTCGTCATCGGCGTCATAGGAACGGCGATAGGTTTACTCCTCGGAGGGGGACTTGTGTCTTATCTAGGCCTCGTCGAATTCCCCCTCGACCCGAAGGTCTACCTCATCGACCACCTCCCCGTGGTCATCGACGGCAGCGAGTTCGTCATCACGGCGACGGTCGCCATCCTCATCTGCACCCTCGCGACGATCGCGCCGAGCATGTGGGCGGCGCGCATGCTCCCCGTCGACGGCCTTCGCAACGAATAGCGAAGCGTCCCCGACGCGAGAGCGACAGGGACGCGTTGGAACTGGGTTCACCTCGTTTTCAGCGAAAGGACTGCCAGCCAATTTCGACGGCAAGCGTGGCCAGAACGATGGGCTCGCCTGAGCCCCCAAACACGCTGATGTTGAGCGGCAGCCCAAAGAACACTCCACCACCGACGCCCATTCGCAAGTCGAGGTGCGCGGCGCCGCCAGCGAGGACCTCGTTATCCTGGTGAAGGATCGAAGCGCCGCCGCCGATGCCGACGACGATGCGGCGGTTGATGGCGATACCTAGCGTGAACTCGTGTCGATGAATGAGGCCGGTGTCGAGGACTCCAAAGACATAGCTGTCGATGGATCCACGGTAGGCAGGCATCAACGTGATCTGGTGACCGGTCGTGTACTGCTTGTGAAATGCGACGGCCCCGAGGGTTAGCGAGCCCGTGACACCGAAGGCGTCCGGAACGTCGTCGTACGCGTCTCCATTGATGCGAACGAGGTCCTCATGCAGGGAGCTGAAGGAGCTGCCGAAGCCCGCTGAGAGACTGTACTGAAACGTCGAAGGTGGGTTTGGATCGGTGGGCACCACAGCGGCCTCGTCGTTCCCCGCGTCGCTCCGGCGAGTGGGCGGAGCGGCGGCGTCCGGCTGTGCGGAGGCACCAGCCGCGCTGAGAGTGAGAAGGGCGAGAGAGAGGGCGAAGAAACGAGACATGAGGTGAGCTCCAAGTGGGGATGGTTGGGCCCTGTCTCGGGCGTACTGAACTCTGGTTTCCCCCTGTTCTCACTTTATGACGTCGCTCCCCTGTCGAATTGGACGCTTTGCAAACAAGCCAAATATGACGCTCCCCATGCCATGGAGTGACACAGATGACGCTTTGACCCAGATCCTGCCCAGAAACTGCAACTTTAGGTGCTAAAGTTGAACGCGTTCAACCTACGTGTCTCGTGCATCGGTTCACCTGGGGAAGGTGCCTGTCTATCCTGAACGCTTCCAAGGCAACGAAGCGCTCGATGGCGACCACAAACGTCGGAAACCTAGGGAGAAAGAGAGCCCGCAGAAAAGACTGACAACGAAGTGCCCAAGGTCGCTTGACAGGGTCTCATCTCAGGGCTAGAAATCGCGTCCCTTCGGGGATATGCGGGAGTAACTCAGTGGTAGAGTGCAACCTTGCCAAGGTTGACGTCGCGAGTTCGAATCTCGTCTCCCGCTCCAAAACTTGTGTATGAAATCAGTCGGTTAGGCCCAGTGCCTAATCGGCTTTTTTCGTGGGGTTGGACGGACCTTCCACCAAGGCTTCCACCTCCTCCTCCAAACCTTCCACCAGCAGCTCTGCCATCGCATCGGCACGCCAGCATCATATGTCCGTGACTTGCCTGCCAAGTTGCAGGTCGCGTGCATGAACTACGGACTCACGACTGAACGACGCCCAGCGCTTCTTCGGAGCGCAGGAGGCGACCTACGAGCCGTCCTAAGCGACCGCTACGCCGCGCTCGACGACCCGGACCTCATCGACATCGTTGGAACCCAGCTC
>JBLHKB010000018.1:0-33715 GCA_047619315.1 Polyangiales bacterium | reverse complement strand
GTGGCGACATCACGGATATCACCGTCAACACTGACGAGGTCGATGTTCGCTACGAACTCCGATGGGTGCGACGGGCATAAGAAACCGGCGGTCCGAGCGGACCACAGGCCGCCTTTATTCCGCAGCGTTGGGCTCCGTCGATATCGCCGGTGACTCTGTACCTTCCGGGTGAATCTTCGCCGCGCTGTGCAGCCTCGCGATCACTGCCATGAGAACAATACAGACCACAACGCCAAAGGGAGCGACGTGAATATGGCCGCGGGAGCGAGCATCCAAGAGAATCATCGTGCCAGCGACGCTCACGTGATGGAAATAGAGGAAGTGAAACACCGAGCGCTCCACCGCTTCGTTGCGCACGACTTGGCGCGCGACGCGAATGAGGAGCACGCCGGCCGGGAAGCCGGAGAAGCTGATGGCCACCACGAGTAGAGCGGCGAAGCCAGCACCATACTCGAGAGCGATGAGGATCAAGATGAGCCCAGCTGGCGCGAGGAGCCCAACGGTCGCGACGCCGCCCATCGCACCGAGCCAACAGACAAATCGGAGCCAAAGTGGGGCACCTTGCGAGAGCTCTTCGGTGGACTCACCGGCCCGATAGGGAGATTCGCCGACGGCCACCTTTTGCCGACGACATCCCCAGCGCCCCGTGTCCTTGGCGCCGTCTCGGAAGACTACGAGATACGTCAACGACAACGCCGCGCAGGGCACCCCGATGACCACAAGCATGAACAGAATCGCGCCCATGAAATAACAATGGGGCCAAGTTGCGTTCTATTCCACGCGTGGAGAGCTTACGACATCGATGGCGCGCTTACTGCGCGAACTTGCCAGATTGGAACACATGCCCAAGGAGCTGGTCCACGCGACCGATGGCTTCTTGAGCCGGCGCGGTGCCGATGGCCTGAAGCGCGGCTTTGACCTCGTTGAGGGCCTTGAGATGACTGAAGAGCTGGATATCGCTCATGGGACGATCGCTCGTGAGCAGGTCGCGCACGCGGTTGATCTCTTCGATGAGGGCGTCGATCCCAACGTCCGCTGCGCCGAAGCGGCGAGTCTCAGGGTGGTCGCGGAACCAAGCCTCAAGAACAGGTCCGACGATGCCGTCGAGGATGTCCGCTTGGTCGAGGTTGTTCCAGGTGTGACGCAGAATGAAGAAGTCGCTGGGGTCCGCCGTGGGGCGCCCATCGAGCATCGCGCTCGCGGCGAAGAGCTTCAGCATCTTGATGCTTCGACGGTCCGAGAGTGACACACCTTCGGAACGAATCTGGAAGACAAGCCCTTTGTAAGCCGCGAGGAAATCTTCCGTGAAGTTGAGCCGTGGCGCAAAGCCCGCGTGGATCGCGTGGAGCTGTTCGCTTGTGATGATCGGCTCTAGGCGGTCATGCGCGCCGGTGAGCTTTGCGGTCTCATGGGCGAGGCCCTTCAAGAGCAGGTCGTGGAAGTGATAGCTGTCGAGATTCTCACTGCGCACGCGCAGCAGAAAGCGGTCGAAGACGGCCATCAAGTCCTCGTCGTTGGGCACTTCGTTCGATGCACCAAACGCGCTGATTAGCGGCACTTTGATCGTCTGACCACCCACGGTGTAGATGCGCTCGTTGAGAACGCTCAGGAGCGAGTTGAGAATCGCCGAGTTGGCTTTGAAGACCTCATCGAGGAATACGATCTCCGCTTCAGGGAGCATGCCGTCGGTGCGGCGCTTGTACGAGCCGTCGCGAAAAGCTTTGATGTCGATGGGGCCAAAGATCTCGTTCGGCTCGGTAAAGCGCGTGAGCAGGTACTCAAAGTAATTGGCCTGAATGAGCTTTGAGAAGAGACGCACCAGGGCGCTCTTCGCCGTTCCTGGTGGTCCGATCAAAACCATATGCTCGCCGGCCAACGCCGCGATGAGCATGAGCCGAATGACCTCTGACTTTCCTAGGAAAGTCCCCTCAAGGTGGCGGGCGATCTGCTGAAGTCGCTGAGCCGCCGCTACGTCCTGCATCGACATTTGGAGGACGCTAGCACAACGCCGGCGCCCGCTTCCGAGTAACTAGCTCGTACGTGCGCCAGAGGCGGCGATAGCCCGCTGAGCGATGCTTCGAGCCATTTCAACGGCGTCATCGCCGGCTTCCAGTTTGCGCTGTTCGGCGCGGGCACGAACGCGCTCGTAGTCCGACTTCTCGAGCTGAATGAGGCTGTGGGCGGCTCCCTCGCTTTCGAAAAGAGCGGGAAGAACCGCGGAGAAGAGCTCTTCGTCACCGATGGCTGGGACGTCTTTGGGACGATGGCCAGCTCGATCGTCCAGAACCTCAAGAATCTGGAGCTCCGCCAAGAAGGCCACCACCGGCAGGATGTACTCCCCAGGAGGGTCCATCGCGGCGAAGTGCCTCAGCGCGCGGCCGAAGGGCGCCGCGACGTGTTGTGTTCCGCTGCGAACGATCGACTGAATGATCCCCTGACGTAGACCCGGGTCGCTCAACACCGACACGACGGCCTCGCCAAAGCGCATGTCGGGGATGTCCTTGTGCTCGAGCAAGAGCGTGATCGGAGAACGTGCAATGAGCCGATTCGTGGCAGCGACGATGGGCTCATCTTGAGCGCGAAGGAGGCGCCGCATGGTGACGCGGCTGGTCTTCTTGTCGAGAAAGTCAAAAGGCGGCACAGGTTTCACAGTCGGGGCGCGACCATGAAAACGATACGTGTAGGCCCAGCTTCGAAGAATGGTGTCTTCCCGCGTCAGGTCGAGAAGCCGGGACAAGAGCGCATGACGCGTCAGGGCTTCACCGCGCGTTGTCGGCGCCCCGATCGAGTCGATGATCTCATCGGCCCAAACCAGCACTTTAGAGCGCGACCCGCGAGCGAAGCGCCGGTCTAGCTTGGGGTCCGTGAGAGCGATGAGGTTGTGCCCGGCCAACACAACAGCCATCGCGTTGGGCTCTGGGAAGGGCATCACGGAGCTCGTCGCCAAGTCCGCCACGGCATCACTGAGCCCCTCGCGGATCTGCAGCTCCACGTCGGTGTCTGAGAACGCTCCATGGCCAAAGTTCTCAAGGACATGAGGAGGCATCACGCGCACCGCTTGGGTTTCGCCTCCTTGGAGAAGCGGCGCCATGAAGTCTTTGGCGAACTCATCGAAGAGTTCCTGCAGTTCACGAGCCAACTTTACTCTTCCTTGGCGCCCTTCGGCTCCTTTGGAAGTCCCCAGAGCGGAAAGCGACGAGGCGCGTCGTAGCGCAAAAGCGGCAGAAGAGGCTCGTCCATATCGATGGCGCGGGCGCCGATCTCTCGTGCCGAGACGTTTCGCAAGGCACGCCGAGACACCGGTCCGAACGCCTCACGGGGAACGACGATGGGCGTGGCGTTTTCTCCGGAAAAGAAGACGTAGCCCGTTCCGCGATCGCGAACCAACTCCTCAAGAACCGCCGGCGCTACCGCGGGCACAAGGGTCAGACCACTGGGAACGTAGATTCGTGGAGCGACCTCCGACTGAAACACGCCCAAGGGCAGCCCTTCGATGCCGCCTGGGTCGAGAACGTAGATCGCCTCTTCGCTGACGCCCATACGGAGTGAAGCGAGCGTCGCAGGCGGAAGCGCGTAGAGAAGCCGCGCAAGCCACTCGCGCTCGGCGATGGGGATCACAGTCGCCGTCACGTTGCGCCAAGAGTCCGAGGTCGGCGCAAGCTTGAGATCAAGGCCGAGGGTCATGGACTGGTCGCTGCCCTGAAACGTACGGGTAGGCGATGCGGCGTCGAGGTCGATCGGCGTTCGAACCAGCGAACGAACGGGAGCAAAAGGCGGGAGCGGGTTGAGCTGCAGAACGTCACCGTCGCCCCGAAAAAGATGCAGCGTGTCGTCGTCGAAGAGACTCGTGCACGAGTCGAGGGCGATGGGGTGTTCGTACCCGAACTCAACCGCGACGCTCTTTCCGAGGGGCTCAAATACGTGCACACCCGGAAGTGAATCGAGGAGCTTCACGATGCGCTCCGGCGCGTCGCTCATGTCGAAGAGATACAGACGCTTGCCCTGATCATCGAAGGCGCTCTCCGGCGGCCACTCCGCCAACGCCGCACGCGCCGTGACCTGCCAGCGAAAAAGATACGTGAGAATCGCGGCTCCCACGCCCACCTCGGCACTCGCCCAAAGACGCGTCGAGGTCTGACGGTCGCCGTGAGGGACGCGGTAAGGCGTGAGTTTGAAGATGAGATCACGCAGTGGGATCTCTCGCTCGAACGAATACGACTGCTGAAAGCTGTCGTGGTAGAGCACCATGTCGGCGGCTTCGTCCAGGAGTTCGAGGACGTCGTAGCCAAGGGGCGAGGCGCTGTCGCGGTACTTCACGAAATGCCGCGCCGTTCCCGTAAAGACGAGGCCTCCGGCGAGCTTCGCGATGCCTGCGATGCGATCCATGCGATAGCTGGACTCCGCCGCGACGGAGAGCATGATCTCACGCGTTCGCAGCGGCGTGATCAATCGGCGAATCTTCAGGTGCGTGATGAGGTCATCGAGGGAGCCCTCATTGCCGTAGGCACGAAGAAAAGCCACAAGGCGATCGATGGAGGGGAAAAGAACCACGCCTTGCTGCCCAAGAGTGACGCCACGCGAGTCGGGGGCCACACCAGGGGTTCGAAAGCGGGTTTGGTGGAGGGCGGCTCTTTCCAGCACACGCCAACCGTATCAGGCGATGGTGCCTACTGGCTGTTGTTTTGTTGCGCTAAGGTCATGCCTTGGCATGCTAAGGCCGCGATGAGGCTTCTCCTGTGCACTCTGGTGGTTTCTGCAGCGCTTTTGGCGCTGTTGAACGAATCCTCTGCTCAAGAAACAGTGGTGGAGAGTGCGGACCAGCTCACTGCGCCTCGCGCTCGGCGAGCCAATTTTGCAGCTCGCGCTAGCGCGGTACGGGGTGAATACGTTCCGGCGGCCGATGGCGCCCTCGCCCACGCTGAGCGTGCCGAGGAGCGCCGGCGGGCGCTGGTGGAAGAAGGGCTGGAACGTCCCGCTATACGTGCGGAGAGGATTGCTTTTCGGGCCATGGAACTCGCCGAGATGATCGTTCGGAGGGAACGTGCTCGAGCTCGAATCATCGCACTGCGCCGTGAACAAGCTCAGGTCGCGCACCGTCTTGAGCAGGCCCGCTCGGTCTTGGAGCACCAGCGCTCGCTTCCCGTGGAGTTTCCACCGGACCCCAACATCGAGGCCGAGGAAACGAGTGATGCGCCATGAAGCTCACCGTCCTTATCCTGCTCGTCGCCTGCGGTTCGTCGACGGCCACACGCTCACGATTGCTCGAAGACGAGGAGCTGGTGGCCCTTCGCCGCTCTCAACCCGCACTGATCACGCAGGCTGAAGCCGCCGAGAGTTCCGCCCTCAGTGCCCGAGAGGATGGGGAGGAGGAACGCGCAGGCGACCTTGAAACCGAAGCTCGCCTGCTCTTCGACTTGGCCGCGGCCACGGAGCAAGCCGAGCGCTTCGAGGCAGAGGCCCGTGAACTTGCCGCGAGCGTGGAGTCCGAGGCGAGTGTGCTAGCCGAGGCCACCGCCGAGCGTGAGATGCTCGTTAACAGACGAATTTCACGAGAAACGCGTGATAACGCCTTCCACGAGTCCCGCCGCGCATTCGCCATTGCGGAGGCAGACGAGCGCCGCAGGCTCCGTCGACGAAGCACCGAAGTGTCCCGTGCTCGCCTGACGGCAGCAGCAGCTCTGGCAGCACGGGTGGACCTCTTGAGCGTCGCGACGACAGCCCTTGGCGGCGAAGTGCCCTCGGATATTGCCGTAAGCGTTCGGGCCATCCGTAGCACCCAAGACGGCGCCGCTGCCATCGCTCAGGCGCGCACGCTCCACCAGGAAGCTATGGCGAGGCTTGTTATCGCGCGCCGCTCCAGGCCGGTGAGTCGTCAGCGCTGTCAGCTCTTGGTGACGATGGCCAGCGAGCTTGAGTTCGACATCGCCCTCATCCCCGAAGGCTTGGTGTTCCGGAACGTGAGCACCTCCCAAGGCAGCATGTTGAGTGGACTGCTCAGCCGCTTTTCCGATGGCCCCGTGCTGCTGATGGGTAACGCCACGCGGCTCAAACGCGCGCTCCTGGAGCAGTCGAACGTTGACAGCGCATTGTGGGGGATGATGGGTTTGAGCGGGCTCCCCGAAGATCGAATCCACGAAGTCGCCGGCGACGAATCCTTGGTGCTCATTCCAGTCTGTGCTCAACGCTAGGCGCTCGCCAACCTGACTGGCCGATAGGTTTGGCTTCGGGATCTACCTCTTGACGCTCAGCAACACGGACTTCGCCCCGAAGGACGACCGTCGGCATTTCTTCCTCGCGCCGAGTGCCAAGTACGCAGTGGCCTGGGAAGGCCTACGCGACCTTCGAATCTACCCGGACCGGACGGCCGCAGCAGTAGTGCTTCTGCCGCGTCTCGCTAGGCCAGCGAAGCTTCCACAATCTGGAATGGAGAGTGGGTCCGTATCAGGGACGTGAACTTCAGACCAGCCGCTTCGAGCAAGCTGGCGTACTCCTGCTGAGTGCGCTCACGACCAGGCAACATAGCCAGCATGTTGAGGTCCATCATCTGCGCAGCACTTGGGGTGTTGTCATCTGGGATGACCATCTCGACCAAGTAGACCTTCGAGCTCGCCTTCATTCCCTTGGCAACGTTCTTCAGAATAGTCACGGACTGTTCGTCGTTCCAGTCGTGCAAGATGTGCTTGAGGAGGTAGACGTCCGCGCCCGCGGGCACGGACTTGAAGAAGTCGCCGCCGACCACTTCGCAACGGTCCACATGACCTCTCGCGGCGACGGCACCTTTGGCATCACCACTCACGCTCGGAAGATCGTAGAGGATTCCCGTGACGTCTGGGTTTTCGTCGAGTACCGCACCCAAGAGAGCACCGCCTGCTCCACCGATATCGGCCACCACCTTGCAGTCGGAGAAATCGACGAGGCGCGCGAATTCGCTGGCGACCATCATGGACATGTCCTGCATCGCGCCCATAAAGGCGACGCGCTCTTCGTCGACGCCATCGTAGTATTCGAAGATCGGCTTACCGTGCGCTTTGGAAGCTTGTTCGGTCCCTGATTTGACCGCATCGGTAAAACGGCCCCAGGGCAGCCAGTGGCCTGGCGAAGTCTGGGCGATGGCCATCTTCCGCATAGAGCCGGGTACGTCCGACTTGAGGGTCTCTCCAACAGGAGTCAGCGAGAAGCGATCACCTTCGTGATGCTCGAACACACCGAGGGTCGCGGCTGCACGCAGCACGCGGAACAACGCACCCGGATCAGCTCCGACTTCGGGTGCAACTTCCCCAGCCGTTCGTGGGGTGTCAGTGAACTGATCGCAGACGCCCAACTTGGCTAGGGCACCGACGGTTTGGCTGACCCAGTAACCGGTGATCATCTGGAACATCTGTTGTGGGGGCGGGGGGGCTTGCGACATATTTGTTTCTCCTCGCACGAAACTATGCCGCTCAAGAATGTCGTTCAAGAGACGCTGCAAAAGAAAAACGAATAGCGATCCGCTCCACGAAGACCGGCGCCGTCGCGAGGGTCACCACTTTAGGAGTAGAGATCGAACACGAGCTACTGCGCGCACATGGGCGGCGGGTCCGCCCCAGCCATCACCATGATGTCGCGCTCGCTTGTCATGGACGTTCCGTCGAGACTCACCAACGTCGCTCGTACGCGCAGTAGCTCCCCAACCAAACAATCCACGCCGTCAAGCATCGCGGGCCAGCCCAGGTAGTTGCGGAACCCAGAGCTGTTCTCGGGGTCGAAGTTTGGCTGAAGCTCCACACGCTGGACCGAACCGCTTCCGTCTGCGGGCTCCGTCTCGATGATGATCATGTCGCCATCTTCGACGTGTGTTCCACGTACGGCGACCCACACATGCCAGCCGCCTTGAGCGCCTCGAATCAGGTCAACGGGTTGCCCATCTCCCAGCTCTTCAAACCGCCATGTTCCCGTGCCCACCTCGAACATGGCGTCACCCTCGACGGGCGGCTCTCCAGAGCAGCCGGTGAGACAAGCGAGGACCGTCATGACAACAAAGGCGCGCATCACAGGCTCAGGCGTTTCGGCGGCGACGAAGAGCGACGAGGCCCACTAGTCCGAGGAGCATCGCGAGGGACCCAGTGCCCTGGGCGGCACCTACACTCGAGACGCTGCAGACGCCGCCTGCAAAGAGGCCGTTTCCATAGTTGCGTGGGTGAGAGCGATTGCTTTCGTTCACCGTGGAGACGATCTGCGCGCTGTTGTCTGTGATGATCTCGCCCTCGCCTACGGTGCCGATACGACGAGAGGTGCGCATCGCGGGGAGAGTGTCGATGTCCGACAGAGGCCAGTTGTTTGCTTCGCCGCGAACGGTGACGCCGTTGTCGAAGAGAACACGCCATGTCGCGTCGCCCTGGGTGATGCCGCGTGAGCACTCGATGGTGCGTGTCGCCGTGTGAAGATTCGTGAGCTCTTGCTCAAGCTCGGCGTTGAAGTCGAAGACCGGGTCCATCGTCATTTCGTCCGCCGACATCGTGGTGAAGAAACGCGTCACGGTTCGGTTGCCTGCGAAGAGCGCTGCTGTCTCCAAGACTGGGTCGATAACCTCGAGCTGAACGCGGTTGATAAAGGACGCGCTGTTGACGTCCGAGAAGTCACTGCTCGTCGAGAAGATGTAGTTGACGGGGTTGGCGTTCCAGTCGTCCTCGCTCACGTCGGCAGGCTTGGTCACCTCCGCGAGGATGGCGTCGGAGAAGCCGTCCCAGCCTTGAAAGAGGCTCGCCGTCTGTCGGACCAACTGAAAGCCCGTCAACTCTTGGAGGCTCTCCCACTGTCCCTCGATGAACTCCGGGTAGACCACGTCTTCGAAGCGCTCGGATTCACCGACGAACTCGGTGACAAAGCCCTGACCACCCGCCTCGTTCGCCGCTTGGGTCACGACGTCGCCGTAGTTGGTGTTGGGCTGAAGCCAGTTGATGGCGGCTTCGTTGAGCTCAAGGTCCAGGTAGTTGGCTGGAATCGCGCGGGACTCGCCGACGACGAACACCATGATGCCCATGTCGTCGGTGGCTGCAGCGGCGGTGGGACGAAGAGGGATCGAAGGCAGTCCCTCGCCGAAGTTCAGAACAACGGGGCGAATGGCGCCGGCGTCTCGACCCTTGGTCAGCCGGAAGGCCAGGAGGTTCATCCCCGACTCGAGGTAAGGAACCAGGCGGTCACGACCAAGCTCGCTCACGTCGTACTCGTTCTCTTGGAGCCACTCGGTGGCTACCAAGCCAACGTCGGCGGCGGAATTGTCGACGGAGATGATGACGAAGTCGTAAGGGCCGACGCTGCCGGAGTTGACCACGGTGACTTCCGGGTCTTCCGACGTGGGCGACTCGGATGGAGCTCCTGCGCTATCCGCACTCGAGCCGCGAAAGAACCCATTCGATCCCCCATCATCACACTCGCCTTCGACGACAGTCGTGAGCGTGTACTGGGGGTTGCTGACGTTTTGCAGCGCAGCCATCGCGACGTTCGAGGACACCGAGATATCGGGACTGCCCACGACGGGGAGCATCCACGCGAAGCTCTCTGAGGGCCCCGAGTACTGAATCTGAATCACCGCCGTGGTGCTGCCATCCGCGTTCTGGGAGAAAATGATGCGTTCGGCAGCCTGGTTCACGGGCTGGGAGGCGTTGCAGAAGAAACCGCCACAGGCGTGGGCGGTCGGGGCATAAGCGCCGGCCGAGACCAAGGCGAGTGCGGCGGGAAGGAGCTGACGGAGGTTCATGCAGAGAGGAATAGCAAGCCACATGCCAGCTGTGCATTTTGCTTAAACCCTACAATTGTCGACATTTGGAGACTGGATACTGGCACAGGCCGGCTCAGGGCCTGAAAAAACGCTCCAATCTGTCGCGATCTCAGAACTAGTACAGAGAGTTGAGGAACTCTTCCAGGTCGGTGTAGCCGTCGCCGTAGTCGTCGCCCGTGCCGTCCTGGCCAAGGTCGCCGAACCGGGTTCGCTCCCAGGCGTCCTCCATACCGTCGTGGTCGTCGTCGGTGTAAGGGGTGCCTCCGACCAAAGTCGGAAGCGTCTCGTCGTTGCGAGGGTTCGTCAACGCGCGGAACGCATCAACAAGACTCTGGTCGTAGGTGTCGAGGGGAAGAGCTACCGACGCCGACACGTCCGCGGAAGGCAGGATGGACGACCCGCTGCTCTCTGTTGGCACATCGACCCGATATTCTTCGACGGATGAGTGATACAGATTTCGAATCGGGTCCGGGTTCACCTGCAGGTTGCCGAAGCTGTAGAACTGAGTGTACCGCCTCATGTCACCGTGTTCACCGGCTGTGGTCATCTCGTATACGTCGTCGGATCCGATGCCGACGACTTGGCCCGTGTAGTCCTTGAAGACGTTGCCGATATACGCCGCTCGGAGGCCATAGCCGAGCGTCATCCCGTTGAGATAGTCGTAGACCACGTTGTTGATGCCCTCGGCACGGATCTCCGTTTGGATCTCTTCAAGCCCCGCCGGGGACTGGACTGTCGGGTTTCGTTCGCGGTTCCCCACGAAGAAGTTGCGAATGGAGCTCGTCCGCCGGTTCCCTCCGCTCAGCAGCCATCCGTAGGTACCTCCGCCTGCGGGTCCGATGATGCTGTTTTGAATAGTGATGCCATCAACCCCGCCGGTTCCACGCCCCGCAGACCAGTGTCGATACTCTCGTCGACGGGCCAGCTCACGGTGCAGTGATCGATGATGACATCCGTGGTGGGGACCGCGGTCCAGCTCACGACCCTGAGTGCATCCTGCGGGTTGCCGGTGAACGCGTTTCCACGCCGGAACCGTAGGTTCCGCACAACGACGTTCGAAGTAGTCACACTGATCGTTCTTGCGCCGCGCAGCTCCGTCACGCCGTAGCGAAGGCTTCCTTCGCCGCTGTCGTCAAGGTTGGGGACTACGTACACGTAGCCCCCGCGTCCGCCTGACTGCAAGAGCGCTCCATCTTCGAGCCTCGCGGTCTTCAATCTTGTTTAGAGCGCGGACCCCGCCTATTCTTTAGGGGCCGCCATGAAACCATTTCTCACCTCGCTCCTCGTCCTTCTGGCCCTCAGCGCGTGTGAATCCGACTTGGTGGAGCGGCCACCGGCGCCGCCCCATGAGGGTATCTACTCCTTGGCGAACGGCTGCTTTACCCTCGACGCCGCGCCGGCGGGCTCCTCCGACAGTCGATGGCTTGCCGTCAACGAAACGGGTGACGCGTTTGTGTTCAACGCTACGTTCCCGTCCGAAGGCACCAAGTTCTTCTTGCGCGCCTCGGACCTGGGCACCTATCTCCTCTACGACGAAGAGGGTTTCTATCTGACGTCAGCGGAGGACGGGGACTCGCGCGTTCTGGCACGAAGCGACCGACTCGAGTCCGACCTGACGCGACTCAGTGACACCTTCGTATCGCCGGCGGAGTGGGAGCTGGAGGTCGCCGAAAACGACGAGGCTCGCTTTCAACTCCGCCATCGCGAAAGCGGCGAGCTCCTCGCTTCGAACGGTACCCTCGTCGCTTCAGTCGATGACGCCGCGACGGTCTCGTTTTACCCGACCATGGGCTGCGCGGAGTATCCAGAGCTAACGCTGGACGCTACCGCCACGACGGGCGAAGTCGACGGCGCGCTCTGGGACGATGGTGACGTGTACGGCTTTGTCGAGACCCACGCGCACCTGTTTACGAACCAAGGCTTCGGCGGCGCCGGCATGTTCCATGGCGCCCCCTATCACCGTCTCGGCGTCGAACATGCGCTGCCCGGCTGCGAGCAGTTTCACGGCCTCGGCGGCCGTCGTGATCTCATCGGCTATGCCTTCTCGGATCTAAGGGACATCAACACCGACACGCTCGTGAACGTATTTGTGAACGCCCAGACCCCCGAAGACGACCACCTGACCGACGGGTATCCGACGTTCAGTGATTGGCCCAACGCGTGGGGAAGTTCCACGCACCAGACGCAGTACTACCGCTGGGTCGAACGCGCCTACTTGTCGGGCCTGCGTCTTCTCGTCCAGGACGCCACCACGAACTCCGTCTTGTGCGAGCTTCTCTTAGGACTCGGCGCCCAGCCCACGCGACGTTCCTGCAACGACATGGTCGCCGTAGACAAGCAGATCGAAGAGACCTACGCCCTGGAGAGCTACATCGATGCTCAGTCCGGTGGACCGGGCCGTGGCTGGTTTCGGGTGGTCACAACGCCGGCGGAGGCTCGGCAGGTCATCGAGGAAGGCCGCATGGCCGTCATCCTGGGCATCGAAACATCCAACCTCTTCGATTGTTTTCTGACACCCCCCGAAGGCACGCCCGCCTGCGACGCGGACCATGTGCGCGCGGAACTCGACCGCTACTACGAGCGCGGCGTGCGCGCGATCTTCCCCGTCCACAAGTTCGACAACTCGTTCTCTTCCGGCGACGGCGACCGCAACGTTGGCCAAATTGGCAGCTTCATCAACAGCGGTCACTTCTCCAACTTGGTCACGAGCTGTCCCGAAAGCCACGCTCACTTCGACCGTGGGAACGTTCGTTTCGGTGGCATCAACATGCCCCGGCCGAACTATCAGGATCCGCCAAGCAACGACATGAGCGGCTTTGCCGGTGATCCCCTCGGGACACTCATTCCGTTTCTCGCGGCGTTTGGCGAACCTGAACTGGAGGGCTCGTATTGCCAAGCGACGGGCTTCACGCCCCTTGGCGAAACGCTCATGGAAGAGATGATGTTCCGCGGGATGATCATCGAAGTCGATCACTTGCCGCGTCGTTCGTACGAGCGCGCGTATGAGCTCCTCGTCGAGAACGATTACCCCGCCGCGGGCACGCATGGAGGCCACAACGACGGTCTTATTTACCAGCTCGGTGGCGTGTCGAAGACCGGATTCGGTCGCTGCGGCCGCACCGGCGAACGTGCCGCGATGGGCCAGCGCTTCCTGGACCGGATGCAGATCATCGAGGAGAACGGCGGCTACGTCGCTGAAGGCTTCGGCTTCGACCTCAACGGCTTCGCCGGCGGCCCGCGACCACGTTTTGGAGACGACAGCAGCTGTGGGGACCCCCAAGAGAACCCCATCACGTACCCCTTCCGTTCCTACCGCGGGGACGTCGAGTTCTCCCAGCCGCAGCTCGGCGAGCGCGAGGTCGACTTCAACACGGAGGGCATGATTCACATCGGGCTCATCCCGGAGCTCATCGAAGATGCCCGTCGTGACGGCATGACCGACGCCGAGCTCGAGCCTCTCTTCCGATCCGCGGAAGGCTACTTGCGAATGTGGGAGCGTGCCGAGAGGCGTGGCGCCGCGCTTCGGCCTTAACGGATCCCGCGAAGAGACGTCGTCCGAACGTCGACGTTGTCGAGATGCCGGGTTCCTCGATTGGTCGATGTGGCGCCGCTAGCGAGGCGGGAAACCAGTGAAAGTGATTCGGCCAGGGAAACGACAGGAACGAGAGCGTAATCGATAGTTCTATCGAGGTGACTTCGTGAAACCAGTCGACGGGGATGAAGAGTGAATCGCCGGGCGAGAGCTCCACGATGAACACGTGGTCGGAAGGCCTCGTCGAGGCTTGGCGCGAGGTAGTAATTGTCGAGCAGGCCTAGGGAGTCCGCGGTGACGCTCGGAGCCAGGCGCACACTTTTCCATCCCTGCACCCGAACGCGCAACACGTTGTGAGGATCGAAGTGAGCCAAGAGACTCCCTGTTGTAGGACGTCGTGCACGAGTACGCTCCCTACCGTAAGGGTTCGCCTTCACCCACGTCGACTCCGCCGCTATCAACGCCTGCATCAACGCTCCAGAGTCTGTGCCAGCGTCTAAGTCGACCACGTCGCCTCGGGAGGGACGTTTGGGCGCGTGACCACATCGAGACTTGCATCGATTGTCGTCTTTACTGCACGCCAGCGCGATAAGTAGGAGAACCGACAGTAAGCCTCGCATCTAACAGGCGTCCCCATGAGTCCATCTCATCGAGGTCGTAGGTGGGTCACAGAGACCCCACTAAAAGATGTCGATCGGCTAGAGGAGCGACCAGCGCTCGACAGAAACGATCTGGATTACGGGCTTTTTGTCTATTTTTCCGTAGTATATAGCTTGGCACGATCTCTGTAGTAGACCGATGCCTGGTGAACTTGAAGGGACACCCCAAAACATGAACGCTACTGCCCGCTCTTTACTTCTTACTTCGCTTTTGGCCCTCGGCTGCGGCCCAACCATGGTGGGTGGCGAAGGTGTCATTCCTAACCCAGACCTCGATGAGGCTACTCTAGAAATTGTAGGGTCAGACCGAGTCGCTGTCTCCACCAATTCCGAAACGAGTCTGCGCGTCCGCTACCTCGACCAAGATGGTGAGCCTGTCAACGGCGCGGTGAACTTCACCATTCAAGGCAGCGATGGCGGCGCGACCCTCAGCGGCCGCAACATCGACACCGATGACGAAGGTATCGCGACCATCAACCTTCGTTCCCGCGACCTCGCTCAGTTCACTGTTCGTGCAGCGGCAGCCGCCGCGGACCCCGTTGACTTCATGATCAACGTGACCGAGGGAGAAATCGTCACGCTTCGAGTCACGCCTGAGTACGCCGGAGACCGCGCCGTTGGAAACATCCAGACCGGCGTCTTCTCAAACTACACATGTGGTGAGTTCGGCACTTTGGTTCCAACGCCACAAGAAGTTCAGAGCGGTCGTCTCGGTGAGACCCGCGAGTTTACTGGCATCGACACAGCAGCGCCCATCGCTGTCTACTCCCTTGGTTACAACAGCCGCGACTTCGTCGCTGTCTTCCGCTGCGTCGACGTCGACTTCGACGCCGGCAACGAAGTTGCGTACGACATGGCAGACGTCCTCGACCTTCAGGGCGGTGTCTTCGACATGACCGAGACATTCGACGTCACCGACGGATTCCCACCCGCCGTGGACTTCATCCTCGACGCGATGCGCGGCCTGACGACGGACCCAGCCAACTGGCTCATCGACTTGGCCATCGCGTCCGGCGTCCTCCCCGATGTCATCAACGACCTCCTCGATAGCAGCCGTATTGTCGTCTCAGGATACATCAACGACGCCATCGCAAGCATCAACCGCCCGAGCTACGTCGACGAGATCCTCATGGCCGGTGCAGAGCTTGACCGTGTGTTCACGGAGCTGACCATCGCGGGAACGCTCAGCATCTCCGAAGCCAACGAGTTCGGCGAAGGTATCGCTGTTCACCGACTTCGCGAGCTCCGCGTCCCAGTGGGCGACGAGATCATCACGCGCCCCCTTCGTGACCAGCGCGTCGACGACGTGGGCATCGTGTTCACCGACGACATGCAGATCATCGACGAGCACACCTTCATGGTGAGCCTCGGCGAGGTCATGGGCATCGTCATCAACGACATCATCCTTCCGCGTCTTCCCGGCGCACCGAACAGCATGGGCGAGCTCCTTGGCCAACTCATCCGCTGCGAGGGGCTCGGCGACGCCAGCTTCATCCCCGAAGACACCTCTGATTCTATCCGCAGAGGACTTGAGTCGCTCTGCGAAGCAGGCATCGCTTTGGCTGGTAACCGCATCGACGACCAGCTCATGGAGCTCCTCGACTACGACACGCTTACGCTTGCAGGCGAAGGCATGACCATGGACGCCGACCAGGACTACCGAGCGGACGAGTTCGAAGGAACCGCCGTCGCTTCATGGTCTGGCGGACCCGGCGGGACTCTCGACTTCGAGGGCGACCTTCGAGGCGTTCGTGAGGGCGAGCAGCTCGAGCGCGAAGTGGACCGTGTGAAGGCGAAGTTCGACGAAGTCGCTCCCTGAACCTTCCCTTTGAACAAACCAGCCCACGCTTCGGCGTGGGCTTTTTTGTGTCTGCTGCTGTAAGCTCTGTCTGGAGTCTGCATACATCGCGCGACTTTGTCGCACACGTCCAACAATTGGACATCGGGCAGAGCTGCAGTCGACATGGGCGGACTCAAGTCCTCAATGCAGCTCTAAGTGCATCAAAAAACCCTAGTGTGAGGTTCTTGCACAGTCGGCACAGAGTTTGCTTTAGTGCGACCCATGCGAACATTCGCCGGCATCCTTCTCGCTCTCTTCTCTGTGTCAGCTCCAACCGCTGCCCAGACGGTTGTCCTCGATCCAGGTCATGGTGGGCGCGACTCAGGAGCGGTGGGCTGTGGCCTGGAAGAACAGGATGTCGTCCTCGATGTAAGCCTTCGCGCCGCCACGCTCTTGCGGAACGCAGGCCTGACGGTTCACCTCACCCGAAGCGATGACCGCTTCATCGAGCTGTCTTCACGATCCAGCTTCGCAAACTCCCGTGGCGCCTCCCGCTTTGTCTCTGTCCACGCCAACGCCAACTCTGGAACACCCGCATCGGGCACAGAGACCTTCGTCTACACGAGCGCCTCCTCCACGAGCCGCAGCATGGGCCAGGGCATTCAGAACGAGCTCATCGCCACTTGGGGCCTGCGCGACCGCGGACTCAAGTCAGCAAATTTCAGCGTCATTCGGCGCACCTCGATGCCCGGCGCCCTTGCGGAGCTCGCGTTCATCAACCGATGCGACCCAGACGCGGCACTCCTCGGCTCGGCCGGAGAGCGCGCACGCATCGCCGCCGCACTGGCACGCTCCGTTCTCGCCAGCCTTGGCCGAACTGGCCCCGTCGACCGCCCTGCTCCAGAGGATCCACCGGTGGAACCGCCTAGCTCGGGCACTGGTCGCCTCGTCGGCGTGACGTTTGAGGACGTCGGCGTGGGCCTTGAAGACACGACCCGTCGTATCACCGGCGCCACCGTCCGCGTGAACGGCGAGACCCTGCTCTCCAGCACCAATGGCTCGTTTGCTTTCAACTTTGCTCCTGGCACGTACCGCATCGAAGTCTCCAAAGATGGCTTCGCATCCCGCGGCCGCGACTGTGTGGTTCGCGCTGGCGCCGACGCCTGGTGCTCCGTCGGTCTCTCCACCGCCCGAGCTGGAACGACGCGGGTTCGAGGCGTCATCTATGAGCAGAACGGCTCCAGCATCACCTCTGCACCTCGCGTGGCAGGCGCCATCGTCGCCTTCGGGGGCGGAATGAACGTCACCTCCGACTCCGCTGGAAACTTCAGCTTCGACGTCCCTGCTGGCAGCTTGACGCTCGACGTCAGCAAGGCGGGCTTCGCCCCCGCCATCCGCTCCTGCACAGTGAGCGGAGCTGAGACATGGTGTTCTGTGGGGCTTGTACCAAGCGCCAGCGCCGGAGCGATGCAAGGCGTCGTCTTCGTGGCCGGTCAGCTGAGCAATCGCATTGAAACCGCCACCGTGCGCATCCGCGAGATCGGAACCAATGTGCGCAGCGCAAACCGGAGCGGCTACTGGCGCTTCGAAGTTCCCGCGGGCACATACACCATCGACATTGAAGCCCCGGGATACGAATCTACCAGCGAATCATGCACCGTCCGCGAAGGTGGTGAGACATGGTGCTCAGTGGGTCTTGTTAGTGATGGAAGTGGAGCTTCTTTTGTGATCGATGAACGTGAACCCGAAGAAGCAGCACTCGACCACAACCCCACGGCGATCAGCGCTGGGTGTAGCGCGAGCGGAAACGGCGGCTCGAACCTCTGGCTCCTTGGACTTCTGGGTATGATGCTCTTCCGCCGCCGCTCCGCCGCGCTGACCGCTCTCCTCGCCATCAGCGTCGGCAGCCTCGCTGCCTGCAGCGAGTCACCGGATGTCGCAGCATCATCCCAAGCCCTCACCGAAGAGGCGCCTCCTGAAGACGGAGACCTAATGCTTGCATCACAGGTGCCTTCATTTGCTCGACTCGAGAACGTCACGGAAATCGCCCAAGGCGACTTCATCGACCTCGAGCTCTCCCCGGACGCCACGCATCTGGCCTTGAGCCACGCTCGCTACGCCGCTCTAAGTCTTTTCTCCCTGGAGACACGGGAAGTCCGAGTCCTTCGCGAAGCACCTCAGGCTGGATACGAACCCCGCTGGCGCGATGACAGTCAGGTCCTCGGCGTTCGAACCGAAGGCCAGACCAGCACAGCTGCACCGATGCTCGCCTTCGGCGTCGACGGGTCCGAGGCGGCGCCTTTTCAGCCGGCGAACACGCTCTCGGTTCGCATCGTTGACGACGCTGTCGTCATGCGCACCCAAGATGGCGACGAATCACGGCTTGGTCCTCCGGGAGACCGTTACTTCGAACCCCGCGCTTCCGCCGACGGCGAGTTCGTGACCTTCCGCGGTCTCTCCACTGGCCTTTACATGCACCGACGCCGTGATGGCGCGACCTTCATGGTCGGCACCGGATCCCACGCGCGATTCGACGCGGGCAGCCGCTTCATGGTCTTCGAGCGAAGCACGAGCGACGGTCACGAACGAATCAGCTCCACGCTCTTCGTCATGGATCTGACGAGCGACGAGCTTCGCTACGGACCCATCGAGACCGACATTGTTCGACCCGACGCACCCTCCATTGGAAACGGCCGATTGGCGTTCATGGACGAAGGCAGCGCCATGATGGGCGAACTTCAGATCCAGAACTAAGACCTTCACCAGAGGCGAATCAGGTCAGGAGATGACCTGAAGGCGCTTCTTGCCGTAGCGGTCGACTTTATCGGGCGCAGGCGGAGCGGCGGCGGTCAACGCGCCATGGAGGAAAGCCTCGGCTGCTCGGTAAGAAGAGCGGACAAGCGGCCCGGAAGCCACGAAGCGGAAGCCCATGCCTTCGCCTGCGACGCGGTAACGCTCGAACTCTTCCGGCGTCACGTAGCGCTCGATCTCGGCGTGCTTCTTTGTGGGCTGGAGGTACTGCCCCAGCGTCACCACATCCACCTCGGCGTCGCGCAAAAGCTGCATCGCTTCGAGTGTCTCTTCTTCGGTCTCGCCAAGGCCGACCATCAGCGAAGACTTCGTGACGGCGCCGGCCTCTTTGGCCCAACGGAGCACATCCGCGGAGCGGTCCCAAGAGCAGCGAGGGTCACGGATCGTTTTCTGCAGCCGTGGTGGCACTTCGACGTTGTGGGCGAACACATCGGGTCGCCCCTCGCGAACTACGGTCTCAACGTCACGACGACGGCCCGCGAAGTCGCCGAGGAGAACCTCCACCAATAGCTCTGGCGAGTGGTGTTTGATCCGCTGCACAGTCTGGGAGACGTGCGCCGCCCCACCGTCGAGAAGATCGTCCCGGTTCACCATCGTCATAACCACGTAGGCGAGGTCCATCTTTGCGAGGGCCAGCGCGGTGTTCTCAGGCTCGCGTGGATCGACGACGCCCTTAGGATTGCCGGTGTTGACGGAGCAGAATCGGCAGCCGCGCGTACACGTCTCGCCGAGAATCATGATCGTCGCAGTGCCTTGAGACCAACACTCGAAGATGTTGGGGCAACCCGCTTCTTGGCAGACGGTATTGAGGTCAAGGCCTTCGAGCTGGTGTCGAAGACTTTCGAAGCGTTTCTGACCTTCCTCATTAGGGAGACGAACGCGGAGCCACTTCGGTTTTCGAGCAGGCAGAGCCATGAACCGAGCTTGGGGTAAAACTTGTTTCTCCGCCAGCCTTCGGTGCCCTACATTGTGCGGATGCGCGTCCTAGTTAGCGGAGGAACGGGGTTTCTTGGCGGACACATCGTCCAAGAGCTGAAAGACGCAGGCCATGAGCCCATCGTTTTTGCACGAAGCTCGAGCAACACGAAGCCTCTAGAGAAGCGTGGAATCGAAGTCCGACGCGGCGCCTTCGATGCACCCGCGAGCCTTCGCAAGGCATGCGATGGAGTTGACGCTGTAGTGCATGCCGCGGGTGGGGGCGTCGTGCGGAAAATCGCGGACTATTATCGCGCCAATTCCGAATCGACTGAGGCGCTGCTCGCGAGCATGCGCCCGGAGATGCGCTTCGTACTCATCTCGAGCCTCGCCGCCCATGGTCCCGCACTGCGGAAACGAGCTGGCTTTGACACGCCGGTGGCTTTCGAGGATGACGCGGATCGCCCGACTTCACACTACGGCAAGAGTAAGAAGCGCGCTGAACTTGCCTGCGCAAACTCGACGCAACGCTGCACCCTACTCCGCCCGCCAGCTCTCTACGGAGCGGGCGAGTATCGAATGGTCCCGCTCTTTCGTCTGGCCCAACGCGGCGTCGTGCCCACCGTTCACCCCGAAGGCACGCTCTCCCTTTTGTCCGGTCGCGACTGCGCTCGAGCTGTCGTCTGCGCGCTCGGCAGCGAGCACGAAGGCATGTTCTACGTGTCCGAACCTCATCCCATCACGCGCCACGCCATGGCCAAGGCCATCGCTCGTTTCGGCGGTCACTCCCGCGTCATCTCGGTTCCGCAGAGCGTCGTTCAAGGCGCAGGACGCTTGAGCGAAGCGCTCGCCGCCGCTCGAGGGAAGCACGCCATGTTCAACCGCGACAAGGCCGCAGACATCTGCGCGCCTCACCAAAGCTGTGACCCCACCCACGCGGAAACTTCGCTGGGGTGGAAAGCCAAGGAGCGCTTCATAGACTCGACGTGCGACATCGGCCGGGCCTACCAAGACAAGGGTTGGCTTCCCTAGCGGCTACTCCGGCGCAACGGCCACTCCCAGGGAGAGGACCTCCAGGCCCAGCTCCTCCACCGCTCCCCCAACGATGTTGCTGAGTTCATCGTCATCAAAGTCGTACCGCATCAGGCGGTTGTCACAGCGAAGGAACGCCGCGCCGGAGTTCGAGGGGTCCGGCGCCGCCTCGAGTTCGGTGCCAGCACAAGGGTTGTTCACTTGGCGCGTCTGGTCGGGCCCCTGAAGAACGACCGCCAATGTGTCGGCTCCCGCAGATGTCCCGTCAGGCAAGGTATGAAACACCTCTCCGCCAATATTCTGGGGAAGGTTCTCATCCTCGATGCGGCCGCCCGTGATCGGATTGAACGCGAATACCTCGCTGCACGAGATAAACGACGTTGCCGCCAGCTCAGCCCGATAGGACGACACGCGAACATGCGCCCTGCAAAACCCGACCTCCGGGAGCACCAACGTGAGCTCTTCCCCGCCACGGGGATAAGCCGCGAGACGCGTATAGCTGTCGAGGCGCCCGTCGCCGTCACCACCACCCCATGCGACGGCCCCGAGTCGCGACGAAGAGCCAAAAGCAAATGTCTGTACCTCCGTGAACTCACCCGGCGGAGGAGGAAATGAGTCAAGCTGCTCACCGCTCACGACATCAACAAGCGTTACGCCGTCGAGGCCCGCGACGATGGCCGTGGTGGCGTCGATCAGCTCCGCGTCCCGCGCATCTGCGGGCACTTCCAGCGGCTGAGTGGGGATGCAACGACGAAACGAGCCGTCCGCCGCCAACGCGAAGCGCCAAAGCTGCACGGCATCGGCGCCGCGAACCAATGTGACAAGCCAGGGAGCGGGACAGGCGTTCTCAGAGCTAGCGTCCACGAGCGCTGCGACGTCGACTGCCGCGTCCAGCTGGCTTGCGTCCGTCCTTTGACTCGAATCGTTAGCGGCGGCGTCGACGCTCGCGTCCTGATCGCCGACGCTAAAACCTTCTGAGCAGGCGGCCATTGCCGCAAATGCGACGATAAGCGTGAATCCCTGGTGACCGTTCATGAGGATCGATACCAGCTCCGATGACCAGCGCCAGCGCTCGAAGTCGAGGCTAGGCGCGGATCCCGTCCATGATCATCGACACGACGATGCGTGCGATCTCTTCTGGCGGTGCGTCGAGTCCATCGCGGATCACAGCCAAAGCGAGCTGTTCGATAGCGCCAATGACGGCCAACGCGCTGACGCGTGCGTCTGTGACGTTGAGGAGTTTGTGTTCGATGGCCACCTCCGTGAGGTGAATCGCGCCACTCCGCAGCTCGCTCTTGAGCTCCCGAACGCTGCTCGTCGACGCTGTGACGGGCGTGCGGTTCTCTTGTAGATAGAGCTGCACGACGCCGCGTTGCGTGAGTCCAATTCCCACGAGCGCCAGCCCCATCATCGCGTAGGCGGCGGTCAGCTCCGCAGTGTTATGAGCACGGCCCACGCCGATGGCGCATCGACGAATCACCGTGCGGACCTTGCTCGCCACCGGCGCGAGGATGGAATCGACGAGGGCACCCTTGTCCGCGAAGTAGCGGTAGAAGTTGCCCTTCGCCATGCCGCCCGCTTTGGCGAGCTCATCGATGGTGACGGGCTCGATGCCGCGCGCGAGAAAGAGCTCCAAGCCCGCAGCCTTGAGGGCCTCTTCGCGCTCCAGGCGGTTTCGCTCTCTTTTCCCCAGCGGCTCCATACGCCGACGCTAGCGAAGTCGATCCCAGAAAGCAGCGAGAAAACACGCCTCACTAAAGAAAAGTGAACAAGTGGTCGTTCTTTTACTCGACAAAGCATGACCGCATGGTCATGTTGTAATAGATGACCAGTTGGTCATCTTTTAGGAGAAACAGAAAAATGCTGGGGATTCCGCTGGGTTTGATCGCTGCCAACGCCACTGAGTGGCTCGTCCACAAGCACGTGCTGCATGGGACTGGGCGTGAAAAGTCGAGCTTTTGGTCGTTCCACTGGCACGAGCACCATCGCGCTTGCCGACGTTCGGAGATGCGTGATGAGCACTACGAGCAGCCCGTAGTGGGTAACCACAGCCAAGGGAAGGAAGCGGCGGCGCTCGCCCTAGCCTCTGTGGCGCTGCTTCCATTGGCGCCCGTGGCTCCATTCTTCGTGGGTACACTTTGGTACTCCGCCCTCAACTACTACCGCGTCCACAAGCGCTCTCACCTCGACGTAGAATGGGCGCGGAAAAATCTCCCATGGCACTACGACCACCACATGGGCCCAGACCAAGATGCAAACTGGTGCGTCACGAAGCCCTGGTTCGACGATCTCATGGGCACCCGCAAACCCTACGTCGGAACCGAGCGCGAGAAGAACGACTGTGAGAAACGCGCTCGTTTGAAGGAACGACGTGCTCAGGAGAAGCTGGCGCGGCAGGTGCAGCCCTTGGCTCCTCTCAAGGCTGCTTAGTTTTCGTCGAAGCAGTCGACAATGAGACCACTGCAGACGGCATTTTCGCTCGTCACAAATGTGACGCACTCGTTGAACGCTGTGATCTCAGTGGGGCACTCATCGCATTCAAAGTTCAAGCCGTCACATCGCTCCAGGGAACAACATGAGAGGTTTTGGTAGGACTCCTCACACTCACGGGTGGCGCATTCCGCGGTGATATCAGAGAGACAGATGAGGCACGGTGAGTCCCTTGGCCCACAGCCCTGAAGGCATATTGAAAGCCGATTCTCGCCCATAAAGTTATCGAAGCACTCGATGGTGCAGTCGCGTTCGTCACCCCTACACTCAGCTCTCTCTACGGGAAAGGATGGAGCTTCGCATCGTTCGAAGTCGTCGACGGCGACGGTGCAGCCAAGCAAGAAGAGTAAACAGAAGCTCGCTCCACGCATTAGAAACGCCCCTGCACAGAACACCGACTTAGACCACACGACACCACGACCGGTCTCGCTTCGACATTCGGCTTCGCAAGAACCCACGCCAGTACTCCGGTGAGAGAGATGGCAAGACCGGAGGCCCACAGCACGTCGACAGTGATGGCCTGACGCCGAAGCGCTTCACGGTCGTCATTGAGATGTTCGGGGCAACGCACTCCATAACAAGCCTCTTCGAGATCGCTGCGCAGACCGCTGACGTGCAATGCGAGCCCGCCCGCCGCTGCGAGCGCGGCGCCGCCGGTCGCAAACAGGACAATGGGGAGTACTCGGCTCGGCGGCTGCACAAGGAGGGGCAAGTCACGTTCCCGACGATCCTCGTCTTCTTGTGCAGCGCTTTCGTCAAGAGTCTGCAAACGACTTTCGAGCAGCTGGCGGTTTTCAACGTCTACGCCCGCAGCGTCGAGGTAGCGGCGAAGGTACTCTGCTGCCTCTCTTGTGTGACCGGCGTCGCGCTCACACAGGTACATATTGTGAAGTAGCTGCGGCTCACGCGAGACATCGAAGCTTCGGCTGAACTCGACGAGGGCCTCGGCGAAGCGTCCTTGCGTGTAGAAGCTGCTCCCTAGCTCAAAACGCATCCGCGCTTCAGCGGCGTCCGGGTCAGGCTGCACTTCGACTTCGAGGGTCGCCACGTCCTGTTCCGGCGTCGCGTCGTTCGCCTCAACCTCGAGAGCTGGTTCGGTTTCTTGAGCTTTGACAGACGTCGACACCGCAAGAACGCAAGTCAGTAGGACGAAGCGAAGCATCATAAAGAGCATGGCCTCTTCCGCCAATCTGCACAATGCTGCCCAGCGCATGCGTTATGGTTCGCTCGTCAGCCTGGCTGCTGTGCTCTTCGCCCTCGGCGCGTGGAAATTGGGTGCGCTGGTGCTTATTTGGCCCGCCCTCAGCTTTGGGCTCGTCGCCCTCGGCTACTTTGGGCTTGGGGCGTGGATGCTTGGCAAGCAGCGAGACGGCACGCGTAAGGCGTGGGGCTATGTTCTCGCGGGGCCCTTCATCGTGTTCATGCACGCACTTCGCTTCGCTCTCACCAAAGCGCGCTGGCGTGAAGACCCGTGGAACGAAGTGGTCGATGGGATCTACGTGGGCAGGCTCGTCCCCCTCGGCGAACTCCCAAGTGATGTGCAAACCGTTGTCGATCTCACGAGTGAGCACCTCGAAGACCCGGCAATTCGCGAAGCGAAAACCTATGTCTGCTTGCCCACATTGGATGGAAGCGCGCCTGGCCACGATGAGCTGGTAGACCTACTTCGTCAGCGCGAAGAGTGGCCCGGCGCGATCTACGTGCATTGCGCAGCTGGGCATGGGCGCTCGGCGCTTGTTGCGGCTTGTTTGGTCGTTTTGGGTGGGTTGTCGGAGAGTATCGATGAAGCGATGACTCTGATGAAGCAAAAGCGACCCAAGGTACACCTCGTACCGCACCAGCGAGGCGCCGCAATTCGCGCTGCCAAGACCGTTCGCGCCGAGAGCGCATGAGCACCTCGCAGCCCCCAAGTCCAAAGCGGGCGGCGGCCGAAGTGCGACCCCACGAGCGCGGCACCGTCGTGCTGATGACGCTGGCGATCTTTCTACTCATGGTCGCGTACTACGTTCTCAAGACGATTCGCGAACCGTGGATTCTCGCCAGCGGCAGCGCCGAGCTCAAGGCTTACGCGTCTGCAGTGCAGGCAGCCGCGCTGATCTTTGTGCTGCCACTCTTCAGCTATGCGGTGCTGCGCTTCGACACGAAGAAGCTCGTGCTGGGTTTGAGCCTCGCGTTCTTTGTGTGTCTGGAGCTCTTCTTTTTCGGTGCACGCGCAGACATCGCACTCGGCTTCGTCTTCTATGTCTGGGTGGGAATCTTCAGTCTCTCGGCCATCGCGCTCTTTTGGTCCGTGGCGAATGATGCGTTTGATAAGAAGACGGGCGAACGCCTCTTCCCCATCGTCACCTTGGGCATGACCGCCGGGCCTGTCGTGGGCTCCAAGCTCGGCGGGCTTCTTTTTGGATGGGACTTCGAGATCGAGTCCGTTCTTCAGGTCGCAGCCGTCGTCCTTGGACTTCATCTCATCGTCTACTTGGTCTTGCTGCAACGACCCGACATGCAGCTTTCGTCCGCGAAACGCGAAGGCCTGCCCATCGCTCAGTCGACGATGCAGGGCTTCCAGCTGGTCTTTGCGCGGCCGTACATCCGCCTCGTCGCTTTGCTTCTGATTCTTCTCAATGTGGCAAATACGACCGGTGAGTACATTCTCAGCACTCACGTGGAGACGCTCGCCGCAGGCCGTGAGGACGCGCGGGCGATCATTGGCGCATTCTATGGGGACTTCTACTTTTGGGTGAACATCAGCGCGGTCTGTATTCAGCTCTTCCTCGCGGGGCTGCTGGTGCGCCGCTTTGGCCTTGGCGGGCTGCTCTTTGTTCTGCCGATCATTGCCCTTGGCACCTACGCGCTGGTGGCGCTCGGAGTCGGATTCCACGTATTTCGGTGGATGAAGACCGCAGAGAACGCCGCGGACTACTCGCTGATGAACAACGCAAAGGCGATGCTCTGGCTGCCGACTTCACGGGAAGAGCGGTTCTCCGCCAAGCAAACCGTCGACACGTTCTTTGTCCGAGTCGGCGATCTCATTGCGGCGGGCGCCGTCTACGTGGGAACCACATTCCTTGAATGGGGACCCCGTGGTTTTGCGTTCTTCAATGTCTTCATTGTCTTCACGTGGCTGGGGACCTGTTGGCTGCTCGTTCGCACGTACAAAGAGCGCTCATCCTCCAGATCTGAAATATGAAAGTTCGCCTTTGAATGGTCGAGCGGACCTTCGTCGCGAATTCCCGAACAGTTTCGCGAAACGAAAGTTGGCACGAACTTCGCTATGTATTCGGGTGAAGTGGCGATGCGTGAGCATCGTTCCCCCCCTTGTCTCCCTCGCCATTTCCACAATTTAGCGGTCGCAGCGTACCTCCCCCCCCAACGCTGCGGCCGCTTCCTTTTTTAATCGCCGGGAAGATTCCGTTTCACAAGTGAAATGGCGACAAAGAGTGACTTTAGAGTCGCGTTTTTGCGCTGGCCATCCGCAACACCGCTTTGAAGTGGGCTTTGTCGACCGGCGTAATGCTCAGTCGTGAGCCCTTCTGCGTCACCCGCATCCCTTCGAGCTCTGGGTTCGCTTTGAGAGCTGCAAGGGGCACTTCAGCGCTGAACTTCTCCACGAAGTGAACCGCAACACAGTCCCAGCGCGGAGGCTTCTTCGTCGATGCGTGGTCCGACTTTGCATCGAAGTAAGGGCTCTTCGCGTCGAACTGCGTGGGGTCTGGAAACGCGCTCTTGGTGACGCGTACAATGCCGGCGGCGCCCGGAGGCTTTGCGCTCGAGTGATAGAAAATGACGATATCGCCGACCTTCATGTCTCGCATGAAGTTGCGCGCCTGATAATTGCGAACGCCTTCCCAGATCCCTTCGCCCTCGGCCTTCATGTCATCGATGGAGTAGACATGCGGCTCGGATTTCATGAGCCAATAAGAGCGCTCAGCCATCGCCTCGTTAGGACTCGACCTTCTTCAGGTAGGTATTGGTGTAATCAGCGCTCTCGTTGTAGCTGCGCTGAATCTCTTTTTGGATGAACCCTTCGAGGAGCTTTCCAATACCAAAGATCGTGCACTTTACGTTGAACGTCACGCAGCGCTCGCAGCTTGTCTCGCTGATCACGTTGGTACGCATCGCGCCACTGATCTTGATCTTGTCCGCGAACTTATTGGGGACGACGGTAAACTCGTAGCGATAGTCATCGTCTTCGACGAGGAGCCCATGCTCAGTGAACGAGATCGTATCGCCCATCACTCGGATGATGGCCTTCGGCGCAACCACCTTGGGTGTGATGTACGTGCGTCGAACGCCCGTCTCCTTGTTGTCTTCAAGGACCTCATAGCCGAAGTCGAGAAAGTCCACGTAGAGTGAACGAATGAACTCGGTTTCGTGATGAATGAGCTGCCAAAACCGGTCTGAGCCCACGATGATCTCGTGGCGAACATCGAATGTACGCATCGTCTTTCCTTTGATGGACCTCTAAGGCGTGCAGAGCATGGCGACAACCGTCACGTTGTCTTCGCCGCCATGATCATTGGCTGCGTCGCACAGGCTTCGCACGGTGAGCTCCATGTCGCTCTTTGCCGCCACGACCAAGTCACAGATTTGCTCGTCGGTGAGCATTCCGTTCAGCCCGTCGGAGCAAAGAACGTAGACATCTCCGACCTGGGGATGATCAGGAACCATGTCGACGGCCACGGAATTCTGCATTCCAAGCGCACGCGTGATCACGTTGGACGGGATCTCCTTGCGCTGGTCTTCAGGCATGTCCGGCATGACCAGGAGGAAATCGTTGACCAGGGAGTGGTCACGCGTGATCTGAATGATCTCGCTACCTCGAACTCGGTAGGCGCGGCTGTCTCCAACATGAGCGATGTAAAAACGCTCGGCGGTCTTTGAGAAGAGCGCCCCGACCACGGTGGTCCCCATGCCGTGGACTTCTTCATCTTTGACGGACGCTTCGAAGATCCTCCGGTTCGCCAGCTTGATACTGGTGATGAGCCGGTTCTCGGCGATGCTTAGATGCGGGTCGAAGCTGAAGGGCCAGGTGGCATCTTCGTTGTCCGTGGCATCAAAGAAGGACTCGATGGTTCGTGTGGACATCTGGCTGGCGACGTCACCTGCGCGGTGACCTCCCATTCCATCCGCAACGATGAACAGCGAGTGCTTTGGCAAAATGCAAAAGCTGTCCTCGTTGTGCTCGCGTTGGAGACCAACGTCCGATAAACCTGCCGCGACGAAATTCATGGGCGACCCAAAGAAAAATCACGCTCTAATTTTCGGTGCTTTGTGTCAAGCAGCGATCGCTTTTGTCGGCTTTTCTGCCTGCGATTCGACGCCAGATCCCCGAACGACGCGTGGATGCATGGCGTATGCGTCGGCGGCACTCGAAGATCGGGCGATGAATCGCTTCTTTCGGGTCATCGATGAGCGCTCACGCCATGCCCTCTACTCCATTCACGCCGATCGCACGGCGGCGGCGGCGGCGATCGAGGCGGATTACCCACAGGAACTCCAGGAAGCAGCGCTAAGAGCGCTTGGGCCAGTGGGCGCAACCTCCCCCGCGGAGCTCTTCGCGGAGCGTTGTGGTGCCTCCTGCCAACAGGAGTTCGCCCGTGAGATCGGAGCGCCGATGGAAGAAGAGGTTGTGGGGGACGAACTGCTGGTCACAACTTCACGGGGACAAATCCGGCTCTATCGGGATGACGAAGGATCCTGGTGGGGAATTGTTTGGAAACGTGAAGAGCTCGATCGAGAGCGCGATCGGGCTGGGCAAGACCTCCGTCAGATCGAAGCCAACTCAGAGACCTACCGTCGGCGCCAGGCACTTCAAGACAACTAGGTCGGCGAAAGCTCTGGATCCCCTCTCCCGGGGCGTCTAGGTTCGCTCTGCATGAAGCGAATTGCGATCATCGGTGGCGATGGAATTGGTCCTGAGGTTGTGGCGGAGGGCATTCGAGTCCTTGAGACGTTGAGTGAAATTCGAGGCTACGAATACTCGCTCACGCACTTTGACCTCAACGCGGATCGTTACCTCAGAGACGGAACGACGTTTCCCGAAGCCGACCAGGCATCCATTCGAGAACATGATGCGGTGCTGCTCGGCGCCATGGGCGACCCGCGTGTTCCAGACATGGCGCATGCGCGCGACATTCTGTTTGGCCTGCGTTTTGGTCTGGATCTCTACTGCAACGTCCGACCGATCCAGTGTCTTCATGACCGCTTGATGCCACTCAAGGCGTTCACGGCGAGGGACTGCGATTTCACCGTCTTTCGAGAGAACACCGAGGGCATCTACGTTGGCATCGGTGGGCACTTTAAGAAGGGCACCCCAGACGAGATCGCCATTCAGGAGAGCGTCAATTCACGCAAGGGCGTGGAGCGAATCATTCGCGCGGCTTTCGAGTTTGCGAAGAAGAATGGGCACAAAACAGTGCACATGGCGGACAAGCACAACGCGATGAAGCACGGCCATGAGCTTTGGATCCGCTGCTTCCGTGAGGTGGCGACGGAGTACCCCAGCATCGAAGCCAAGCACGTCTTCGTGGATGCACTCTGTCTCTACCTGATCCAGGATCCCAGTCAGTTTGAAGTGATTGTGACCAGCAACCTCTTCGGCGACATCGTGACAGATCTGGGAGCTGCTCTTCAGGGCGGGATGGGCATGGCAGCGAGCGCCAACATCAACCCGGGCGCTGTCTCCATGTTTGAGCCGGTTCATGGGAGCGCACCTCCACTGACGGGGAAGAACGTAGCGAATCCCCTGGCGACGGTTCTGTCGGTGGGAATGCTCCTCACTCACCTGGGCTTCGAAGGGGAAGAAGCGCGGCTGGTCGAGGTCGTGCGCCGTGCTGTGGATGAAAAAATGTGCACAAGCGAGGTCGGCGGCACGCTTGGGACTCGCGAGACGGGTGCCTGGGTCTGCGAACAACTTCGCGCTGGCGCCTGATCCAGGGCTCGCTCGAACACATCAGAGAGACGCGGATTTTCTCGAATCTGAGTTTTTCCGTTCGAGTGACACTAGATGGTGTAACCTAAGTGAGTTACTTGGAGCATATATGCCTTCTACCTGCGACGTTCACTGGTTGAGTTCAACCGTTATGGAATTCACCTACCAAGGCAAAGTCGTGGTGGAGGATCTCCATACGATGGTCGATAAGGCCAAGAGTTTGATGGAGGAGCGAATCCCCAAAGTGCAGTTCGTCGACACGCTCAAAGTGACCGGCGTTCCACAGGAAATCGGGTCAATCCTCAACGAATTGCTCGAGCACTACCGACAACTGGGCGGCAAGGTCATCGTGATGGTGGCGAACGACAAGCTGAACGAAATGCTGGGTCGTTCGATGAGCTTTGGGGCAGGCATCAAGCTCGAAGTCTTTGATAATCGGCCGGACGCACTCAAATTCGTGAGCCGCCAAGTCACAGACTGACCTAGCCGTCACTCGGATGAGGGTGTAAGGAAGTGGCGTCCATGCCTAGCCGCATCTTCCAGCAGCTTGAGTCGAAGGCTCGTATTCGTGCGAGCGCACGCAGGCATGAGGGACCCATTCGGCTGACCATCGTTCAGCGCGGTGACTATGCGGAGGCATTTGAACGCATCCATCGGGGCGAGGGAGGAACGTATTACGCCCAAGAGTACACCGTCGCGCACGTCGGCAAGCTTGCCGCGCGCGACGATGTCGAGTCTGTTTCGGTTGTAAACTTCAACTCGGACCAACAGCCAAACACCCTGTCGAATGGTGTGGAGTCATCCGGGGTGGAGCTCTTTCCGGCGGGTCAGCGAGATCGCAACAACGCGCTGATCGCCGCCGTCGAGCGAACCGACCCGACTCACCTTGTCGTCGCGGCACCCATCGTTCCGCTGTTGCGTTGGGGCCTGCGAGAGCAGCTGGTGATGCTGGCCCTCTTCGCTGATAGCTTTCAGGGTGACAGCTTTCGAACTCGAGTCCGCAATCAGCGTTTGGCCTTTGTCTTGAATCATCCGGGCATCGATTTGGTGGCGAATCACAACCTCGCTTCTTCCTTCGATCTCGCGCGCATCGGCGTCGACCGTGCGAAGGTCGTGCCTTTCGATTGGCCGGCGGTGATCTCACCTCGCGATTGGGAAGCCAAGGCTGCCCCCAAAGCGGGCGCGCCACTACGCTTGGTCTACGTCGGGCTCCTCGCTGAGCTGAAGGGCGTCGGTGACGCGATCGAAGCCGTTGCGCATCTGCGACGAAAGGGCCGCGACGTTCAGCTAACGATCATTGGAACCGGCGAACAAGAGATCTTCGAGAGGCTCGCACGACAACATAACGTCGCTGACGATGTTCATTTCACCGGCCGTATCCCCCACGCTGATGTGCTCAAGACGATGCGGAGCCACGACGTGGTGCTGGTCCCGAGCCGTCATGCTTACCCCGAGGGGTTGCCCATGACGCTCTACGAAGCGCTGTGCACACGTACTCCGCTGGTCGCGTCGGACCATCCGATGTTCAAGCTGAAAATCCGAGATGGGATCAACGCCGTCGTGCATCGCGAAATGGATAGCCGGCATCTCGCCGACTCGGTTCTCCGTCTCTGTGATGATGCAGAACTCTACGAGCGACTCTCCGTAGCTGCGGAACATGCCGACGACGAATACCTCTGTCCTCTCAAGTGGGACAAGCTCGTGAGCGACTTCCTCGTGGACGAGGACCGAGAGAAGCTCTTCGCTCATAGCCTTGAGCGAACGTCTCTCATTCCGCCGCGTTAGGCGACCAGTCGTAGTCCGAGTAGCGAAGCGTTGTGCGCTCGTTGCGAACGCTCGCGGCGTCCTCTTCGTCGAGGCGCTCCGCAATGAACTCACGCACCCCGCCCCCCGCAACGAAGTCCTCGGCGAACCACTCGAAGAGTTTGCTCAACGTTGCCCGACGTCCACGAATACTTGTGGTGCCGCGAACGAAAGCGCGGGCCTGCTCCTCAAGGGACGCCTCGAGACTCGCCGCGCTGAAAGGCTCGTTTCGAAGCGGTGGGCAGCTGGCGGACGCACAGTTGACGGCAAAATGAATGCGGGGTTCGCCGAAGACCGGGCGAATACGTTCGTTTTCGAGAGTGTTTAGCGTCATGCTTTCGCCGGCGACGCTGTGCTCGATGCCGTCGAAGAAGCCCTCGACCTGCATCACGCCTTCGATGGGCCAGCGCTCGATGACCGCTTGAACCGTGAGGATGTTGTACGCGTTGATGAGGAAAGCGAGGCGTTCATCGCGTGACCAGCCGGCCAAACCTTGAGCGCTTGCCACTGCCTCCACCGCAGCGTTGAGCTTTGCTTTGGCCTCGTCGTCTCCGTGAAGTGCAGCGTATCGAAATCCTTCGTCGGTCACGTAGGCGCTGAGCACATCGGCCCACGGAGCCATACTCGGCGCGACCGCTGGGACTTCGCGCGGGACAACTTCCGCGACGGTTTCCTCATCGGCGATCTCTTCAGACGCCGTGGCGCCTGAAGCGACTGGAGTCTGAGCCATCGTTGAAGGGTTTGCGGAGCCCGAGGTGGAGCTTGAACCGCTTGGACCACAGGCCACGAGGATCAGAACGAAGGACAGTCGGTTCATTATCGTAATATACCCTCGAAGGAATGCGCCGTTACGCTGTTCCGGATGTTTCTTCGAGTTCTTTGTTCGCGGTCTCCGGAAGGAGCCAGTAGATGAGCCCGATCGAGATGAAGCTGAAGATGGCGGTGGAGGCCACGACGGGCCCGTAGGCACCGGTTTCTGTCACGGCCAGGCCCACGAAAAAGGGCGAGAGGACGTAGCCGAAGCGGCCCAGGAGGTTGTTGGACCAGGCGGCGGCGGTGCCTCTGATCTCGGTGGGAAAGAGCTCGCTGGTGTATGCGTTGAGCAGCGGTAGGTAAGCGCTCGCGCCAAAGATACCGAGGGTCAGAGCGAGGGTCAGCGCCCAATGGGACTCGAGCGTGTAGCAGAGGACCACACCGACGCCGCCGAGGGAAAACACGACGGCGGCGCCAAGTTTACGACCGAGTTTGTCCAGGAGCTTGCCGGAGCCGAACACGAAGGGCATCGAAACGAGGGCCGCGAAAGTGAGGGACATCGAAACGTCGACGTCCGTGAAACCTCGTTCGTTGACGGCGAACTCTTTCCAAAAAGACACGGCGTTCTGGGCGGGGATATAGGCGACGAACCAGATGAGTCCGAGGATGAGAATGTTGCGCGCGTGAGGTGTTTTCCAGACCGCGAAGAGCGGTATGGGTGGCGCCTTCGATTCTGTGAAGCGCTTGGTCTCTTTCAGACTGCTTCGGGCGGCCATCAGAATGACCAACGGAATCGCGCCGACGAAATAGACGGTTCGCCAACCGTAGGAAGTTGCGAGGAGCAATGGCACGACACCCGCGCAGAAGATTGAACCAAGACTCGAGCACGCTTGGATGACCCCGAGGGTCATGCCGCGTCGATCCGCGGGAAATTCCTCCGACGCGATGACCATGCTGATGGCCCACTCCGCGAGGAGGAACACGCGGGCGAGGAGTTGCGCCGCCACGAATAGGTAGATGTTGGTGGCGAAGCCGCTCAGCACCGTAAAGAACGTGTAGCCAAAGATCGTGACCGTGAGCACTCGGCGACGGCCCCACACGTCGGCTTTTCGGACTAGCCAGAACGCGAGTACGGCGCCGATGTTGACGGTGCCGATGATATAAGCGCTGGCTTCTATCGGGAGGTCGAACTCTTCGCGCAGGTTCGTGAGGATCTGGCTGAGCGCATAGAAGTCGTAACCTTCAAAGAAGGTCG
>JBLHKB010000017.1:0-33793 GCA_047619315.1 Polyangiales bacterium | reverse complement strand
CCCCATGATGACGTGAAGCCGCTTGCGCCCGCTCGCCGCGAGTACCGCTTGGCGCGCTCCACCGTTGGGGTATGAAGCCACCAACTTGTACTCCACCATCGCCATCGTCGTCGCAGGGCTGGTCGCCGTTGGGATCCTCCTCGCCCCACGCGTGCGGCGCTCGTCGACCTGGTCGGCGACGGTCACTCCGCTCGCGTCGATCATCGGAAGTGGCTTTCTGGTCCTCGGGCCCCTCTTGGTTCGTGAATACGGCACCCTCGCGCCCGTGGTCATGCTGGTGCTTTGCGCGCTCGCCTACGGCTTTGGCAGCGCACTCCGCTACAATATTCGCTACGCCGAGTCTCTGGCTGATGCCGACGCACCGAGTGGTTTCCAGACACTGGAGATGCTCAGCCGGGCCGTCCTCGCCGGCGCGTACGTGGTCTCCGTCTGCTACTACCTGAACCTCCTCGGGTCCTTCGCGGTGTCGCTCACCGCTTGGGACACAACGACGAACGCGAGGATCGTCAGCAGCGTGGTTCTTGGCGTGATTGGGGTTGTCAGCGTGGCTGGGGGCTTGAAGCGTCTCGAATCCGCAGAGGCGCTCGCCGTCACCATCAAGCTCGCCATCGTGACCTCGTTTCTCGTGGGGATGGGGATCTACGCCGGCACGCTCTGGACGTCCGATGGCATCCCCTCAAACCCCGTTCCGCCCATGGGTTGGCACGGGCTCTTTCTCGTCTTCGGCCTCGTCATCTGCGTTCAAGGGTTTGAGACGTCGCGCTACCTGGGCGAGGAGTACGACGCTGACACCCGTATCCGCACGATGAAATTGGCTCAGTGGGTCGCCACGATCATCTACGTCGTCTACGTCGTTCTTCTCACCCTCGCGTTTGAAGGCGTGTCCCTCGAGACGGACGAGACCGCCATCATTCATCTCTCCCAGGTCATGAATCCGATGCTTCCGGTGATGTTGGTGGTGGCTGCCTTCGCGGCCCAGTTCAGCGCAGCGGTCGCCGACACCGTCGGCTGCGGTGGCCTCGTGGTGGAGATCTCTTCCCGACGGGTCCACGCCACCGCCGGCTACATGGCCGTCGTCGCCGGCGGGTTCCTTCTCACATGGACCGCCGACGTCTTCGAGATCATCGCCTACGCATCGCGTGCGTTTGCCGTCTACTACGCCGCACAGGCCGCCATCGCGACGCTGCTGGCCGCACAGCGTCGCTCCGCGAAAGCGTTCTTCTTCGGCGCGATGGCGCTCCTCGGCGTTGCCATGGCGCTCTTCGGCATCCCCGCCGAGTAGGCCGCTAAAAGCGCGCTGCGTCAGCCGCCAATAGGTTCGAGCGTCACCGCGGTGACGGAGTCGCTGGCGCCCTCGCGCGTGCTGTCGAGCACTACGTCGATGTTGCCCTCAAGCCGTCGCTCTCCCCACACGTCGTCCTCGTAGTCACTCGAAGTGCGTTGGCTGATGCGCCGCTCCACACCTTCGACGATGAAGAGCGCGCCCGCCGGGTTGCGGTTCTCCGTGTGACGACTTCGAATCGTGACCCGGTAGCGAGCCGGCACGACATCGTTGAAACGAAACGTCGCCGTTCCACGTCTGTTGCCGCCAGGCATATAGCCTCCATCGCAATCCGTGGGGTCGTGCTCATCGCCGGATGCCATGAACGCGTAGTTGCGAAGAGCGACGTGGCCTGGCGTGCCAGGCGCGCAAGGGATGACCCAGCTGCCTCGGTTGGAGTACATCGCCTCGCTAAAGTGCATCGAGCGCGTCACGGCTGCGGGCGGCGTTGGCAGCTCCTCCATGCACTCGGCGACGCGAGCGCGCACCCGCAACGACACATCACGGATGCGAAAGAAGCTCCGCGCGAGCGGCCCGGGACCGAACGCAATTTCGTTGTCGCCGGCGACGGTCATGCCGCTGATGTCGACGCTTGCGGCGCCGTCCGCGTTGTCCCACGCGACCATCGCCGGAAGGTCCAATACGCCCATGCTGTTCACCCGAATCGTGCCTTCTTCGCCGGGGTGATCGGAGTCGAAGCTCGTGAAGACGAGCGTCGCCGACTCCACCTGACCCGGGTCGGGCAAGCCCTCGATCAAGAAGCTCAGTCTCTCGGAAGAACTTGGCCCAACGTCGAGCTCCTGTTCGCCGCCCGCGGAAACATACACGCAGTCCAGCGCCGGCAATGGGACCGCCGTATCCATACCCGTGTCCGCGAAGGCGTCCTCCCCCGCGTCCACCACAGCGGAATCCTCGACGCCCGTATCCGGCCGCGCGGAAGCATCACCCGTATCCGAAGCAGTGGCGTCGGCGCTCTCACCTGCGTCTTGTCGTTCAACGCCGAGAGGGGTGTCCGCGCAAGCCACCATTCCAGCGATCCCCAGAACGCACATCATCTGCGCCGACGGCGCGTATCGGTTTTTCATACCGCCACGATAACAGACAGAGCAAGGGAACCGAAGGTGCGGGCCGAGATCCGCGTTATGAGACCCGAGCCTGACAGCTGAACCCTGAGACCCCGAACCGGCCAGATCAGCCGACGCGGATCACACGCTTCCCAAAGTTCTCACCCTTGAGCAGACCGATGAGCGCGCCTGACGCATTCTCAAGTCCATCGATGATCTCTTCGCGGTACTTGATCTTGCCTTGCTTGACCCACTCGCCCATTTCTTTGGCGAACTCGGGATAGAGATGACCGAAATTGTCGAAAACGATGAACCCCTGAAGCTTGACCTTCTTGATCAGGAACTGCCCGAGCAGCCAGTTCATCCGGTCGGGCCCTTCAGGGAGCGACGTCGCATTGTACTGAGACACCAGGCCGCAGAGTGGAATGCGGGCGTTGGGGTTCAAGAGCGGGACCACCGCATCGAGCACCTTGCCGCCCACGTTCTCGAAGTAGACGTCAATGCCGTCAGGGCATGCCTTGGCCAATTGCTCGGCAAAGTCCGGCGCCTTGTGATCGACGCAGGCATCAAAGCCGAACTCCTCGACGCCGTAAGCGCATTTCTCAGACCCACCGGCAACGCCCACGACGCGACATCCCAGGATCTTTCCGATCTGACCCACCGTCGCACCCACAGGCCCCGTCGCGGCTGCCACAACAATGGTCTCGCCGGACTTGGGCGCTCCGATCTGCTTCAGCCCTGACCACGCCGTAAACCCTGGCATGCCCAGAACACCAAGCGCCCAGGAGCGTCGCTCGAAGGACTTCCCGAGGTTCTGGACCATGCTTCCGTCCGAGACCGCGTAGTCCTGCCACCCGCTGAAGCTCAGCACGTAGTCACCAGTGGAGAACCCCTTCAGGTTTGACTCCACCACCTGCGCGACCGTTCCTCCAACCATCACACCCCCGATCGGAACCGGCGGCGCGTAGGAAACGGTCGGATTCATCCGACCACGCATGTACGGATCCAGCGACAGATACTCGGTGCGAAGGAGCATTTCATCCTCGCCGGGCGTGGGGACCGCTGCCTCGATGAGGTTCAGCGTGTCTTCCGTGGGCTCACCCTTGGGGTGCTGTGCCAGGACCACTTGGCGATTCACAGTCTTTGATTGGGTCATGTTCCGCTCCGTATGTTGTTTGAGTATCTGAGGATTCGCTGAGCGAGCAATCAAACTGATGTAGGACCATATCAATACGATTTACGACGGCCGCCGTGAGCGCGTCAGAGCATAGCAGCGAGGGCGCTCAGAACGGCTATCTCGTCGGAACTAGAGTCGGGGTGCGGTGGAAAGAAGCCTCCGCCGAGTCATAAGTGTGCTCGCCGAGGTTTAGCAGCCCCGACAAGAGCTTAAGGAGGTCGACCTCCGACACGATACCGAGCAGCACGCCTTCGTCATCCACCACCGGCAAGCAACCGACCTGCTCCGCCAACATCGTCTGCACAGCCTCGAACACGGGCGTGTTGGGCTGCACAGTCTTCACATCCTTCGTCATCACCATGCCCACAGACGTCTTCGTCCGATCGTCGCGTACATCACGTAGGTTACGATGGCCAAGGAGACCGACGAGGCGCCCACCCTCACCAAAGACTCCATCGATCACGGGGAGGTGTCGGAAGTGACCTCGCTTCATGTCCTTGGCGACGGCATGCAGGTTCTCAGACTCCTCCACCACCAGGAGTTCGCGCGTCATGATCTCTGAAACAGGTATTTTCTCGCTCATGGTCGATTACTTGTGCAACGAGTATGCCAATCGAGCATCTTGCAAGTGGCTCGGAACGGGCACGGTTGTCGTGAGCTGCTGAGCGGGGGACCATCGCGTATGCACCTTTCACGTAAGGGCGGCGGCCGGCGTATTCGCCAGCTTCTGCGCGATCTATGACCTCGAATGGACCCTTCGCATCGCTTGAGCGAGTGCGCCAGAGCCTCGCAGCCCTGATGTCCCCACAAGGGGACGGTGATCTCGTGGAGTCTGCACGCTCGCTGACGTCGATGTTGGATCGTTGGACGCGAAACCCGACTCTGCGTCGACTCTTCGGCGGCGTGCAGCGTGACGTCGTGACGGCGCGCGGTGACAATATCGAACTGAGCGCGTCGATTCCGGCTCCCCTGCGTTCTGCGGCATCGGCGCGCTTCTATGCGGGCGAAGTGCTGCTCGGCGAAGAGACGCTCCACGGCAACGCCGAAGTGCACATCGTCCGCGCCGCGCCGAGCGCAGGTCTGCACCGGATCCGAGTCGACGTGGTGGACCGCGACGGTCGCGTGATCGCGGCGCTGCCGGGCCGCCGTGTCGTACAGGTCACCGGGGCCACCCCGGTGGCTCTAGTTCATGCGGATCTTTTCCTCGAGGGCGCGCCGGACGCCACCTTGAGCGCGCTGCGTGAGCTCTCCGGCGATGCCTTTGAGCTCGTCTACTTCGACATCCACGAAAAGAACCGTCAGTCGCTCATCGACGCCGCAGTGGATCGCCACCGGCTCCCTCCTGGCGCGATCATCGTGTACTCGGCGCAGGAGCAAGAGCTGGAGAGCCTCGGACTGGACTTCGTTCGTATGTTCGCCCTGACGGCGGTTCGTCGAATGCGCGCGAACGGCGTCCCCGTGAGCACGATTCTCACGGGCCGCCACGTCGACGGCGCGGAAGCGAAGAGCGCGTTTCTCACCGCCACGACGCCCGAGGAGGCGCACGCCCGCATGCTGCGGGGTGAACTCCACGTCGAGCATGAGTTCGCCGCCGATCTCCTCGCGAAGAGAAGTAAAACGAGCGTCATCGATTGGCGCCTCGACCAAATGACGACGTCGTCCCGCGTCGATGGAAACGCATGTCACGCTGAATTCGACAACCACAAGGCGCGCGAGTCGCTCTTCGACGCCATCGACGGCGCGACGGCGAGCGTTCACCTGCAGGTCTATATCGTTCAGCCTAGTCAGTTCGCCGAGAGCCTTGTGGTGAAGCTGATACGCCGTGCGCGAAGCGGAGTGCGCGTTCGCTTCATGGTCGATGCGCTCTACTCCGAAGAACGAATCCTCGGTCGCCTCAACCCGCTCATTCAATCACTTCGGGATGAGCCAAATATCGAGGTGCTGGCGCTACAGCCCATCGCATCGCCGAACGACGTGGACGTGGCTCATCTAAAAAAGCGAGACCACCGAAAGCTCGTCATCATCGACGACGAGTTGGCGTTCGTTTCAGGCCGCAACTTCGGCGACGAGTACTTCACGGGGTTTGACGAAGTCCCCGTCCACGACCACACGCCACACGAACGTATTCCGTGGCTCGATGCACACGTGGAGCTACGCGGGCCACTCGTACGCGCCGTCCAAGACACCTTCGTTGAGACATGGCAGGCGCATGGCGGCACATTCATCGAATCCGGGCGCGGCCTCAGTCCTCACACTCCCGCGTCTCCATCTCCTGCATCTCCATCTCCTGCATCTCCATCTCCTGCATCTCCATCTCCTGCATCTCCATCTCCTGCATCTCCATCTCCTGCATCTCCATCTCCTGCGCCTCAGGGCGGCAAAACGACGGCCCGTCTCGTCGTGCACCACGGCTTCGCCGATATGAACGGGCTCGCCATGTACGAGGCCCTCTTCGATTCTGCCCAGTCCCATGCCTATATCGTCAACGACTTCCCCTTCGTCCCTGCTCTGGAGAACGCCATTCGGCGACTCGCGGCTCGGGGAGTCCAAGTCAAGCTTCTGACCGGAAACGCCAGCGCCCGGCGTGACGATGGAAGCTTTTTTCCGGCGCCGGTCCACCGGACGGCGTTTGAATACATGGTCAAGGCCAAGCTCGAACCCCTCATCGATGCAGGCGTGGAGGTCTACGAGTTTCGGCCGCCGCCATCTCCGACGGTCGTTGCGCGAGGTGGCCGAATACGTCCGTACGTTCATGCGAAGCTGGTCTCTATCGATGGCATCGCCACGAGCATCGGCTCGGCGAACCTCGATGGCACAGCGAGCTACTGGGAGAGCGAGGCGAACATTGTTGTTCAGGACGCGGAGTTTGCGACGGGCGTGGAAGCCACCCTCGAGCGCATGATCACCGCAGGCTTTCGTCTCGACGTGGAGAGTGAGTATTGGAAGCGGGAGCGAGCGCAGCGCGCCGTCGCCGCCGCTCTTTGGCCAGGGATGTTCTATTCCTAGCCTGCATGATCGCAGGACTCGAGACTCTAGCTAGGCGATGGCTTGGCTGCCTCGGACGTCGCGATGGGTGGAGGCGCTTCACTCTCCCCCTGACCCCCGTCTTGGCCGTAGCCCGCCAGGCCCCACTCCTGCAGACGATACTGAATCACTCGTCGACTCACCCCAAGTGACGCCGCGGCCTTGGACGTCGAACCGTCCAAGGCTTCCAGCGTGCGGAGAATCGCGTAGCGTTCGAGCTCCACCATCGTGAGGCCGGGAATCATCAAGCGTAGGTACTGAGCCTCCGCCGAAGGAGCCTCGATGGACAGGTCCGCGGCGTCAATTTTCTCGGATTGGCACAGGACGACAGCCTGCTCGACGGCATGTTGAAGCTCACGGACGTTTCCCGGCCAGGGATAGTCCAGCATCGCCTCGCGTGCCGTTTCCGTGAACCCCGTCACGTTCCGCTCGTGCTCTTCGTTGAACTGTCGAAGGAAGTAATTCGAAAGGAGCGGGATATCGCTTCGCCGTGCCCGCAGCGGAGGGACATCAAGGACAACAACGCGCAGCCGGTAGTAGAGATCTTCCCGAAACGTTCCCTCGGACACCATCAACTTCAGGTCGCGATTCGTCGCGGCGACGACGCGAACATCGACCTTGATCGTCTCGTTCCCGCCCACCCTCTCGAACTCCCGCTCTTGCAAAAACCGGAGCAACTTCACTTGGACCGACGGCGGCATCTCGCTCAGCTCGTCGAGGAATAGAGTTCCCCCTGCCGCCTGCTCGAAGCGGCCTTTGCGCCGACCCGCGGCGCCCGTGAAGGACCCTCGCTCATGGCCAAAGAGCTCAGACTCCAGAACGCTCTCGGCGAGGGCTGCGCAGTTGAGCCGAACGAAGGGCCCATGGCTCCGCAGGGACATCTTGTGGATGGCGGCAGCGACGAGCTCCTTGCCGGTCCCCGTCTCGCCGTCAATGAGGACCGTGGCCTTGCTCGTGGCGGCACTCTTTACGCGATTGTAGAGCCGTTGCATCAAGGGATGAGCGCCAATGATGTCCCCGAACTGAGGCGCGGAGACAACATCTCTCAGTAGCTGAGAGGCGGTGGCGCCTTCCCGAGCCGCCATCGCGATCTCTGCCGAGCGCTGAACGACGAGCCGCAGCGCCTCGGGATCGACAGGTCGAGTCAATCCACGGAGGGCACCTTGCTGCAGCGCACCTCTCTGCAGTGCATTGACCTCTTGCTCTAAAGCAAGGGCATCGTGAATCGTGATGATGACCGTGTGCGGCATCCGCCGCCGGACCTGGTCGATGAACTCGTGTTCCGTCGCCAGCTCGAGATCGAGCAGGATAACATCGGGGACAAAAGACTCGGCACGCCCGAGGCCCACCAGGGCGTCGGAGGCGCTCTCCACGACTCGGCCCCCTACGCTCAGCTCGCGCTCAAGAAACGCGCATTCATTGGCGTCCTTCAGGACGATGAGTGCGCGCTGCGCCGTCGAGTCTGCCATCGATGAAGACTCCGCCACCGACCCAAAACTATCAATCGTGGGTATGCGTAAACGCGATCGAAGCGCGGGTTGGTTCCCTTGGCGCTGGTGGCAAATGGTGCGCGAGACCCGGCGCACGCCCTGCGCCGCTGTGCGCGCGAGCTTCTAGACTCGCTCTATTCAAGGCAATTGCGACCCAAGTCGGCATGGGCGACCAATGGCACGGTGAGTGCACTGAGCCTGTGACCGAGGTGCCCAGATAGCGGAACACGCTCAACCTTCGCGGGGTCCTGCTCGGTTAAGAAAGTTCATCATGACCGCCAAGAGCATCATCTACGACATCTCTGCACGGAGGCGTATTCTGGATGGCGTCGACAAGCTGGGCAACGCCGTCCGCGTAACCCTTGGACCGCGAGGACGAAACGTTGTCCTCAGCCAGCCCTGGGGGGCGCCGAAGATCACCAAGGATGGTGTGACCGTCGCCAAGAGCATCGAGCTTGCCGATCGATTCGAGAACATGGGCGCGCAGATGGTGCGCGAGGTCGCCTCGAAGACCGCGGACGTCGCCGGCGATGGCACCACCACCGCGACGGTTCTGGCCCAGTCGATCTACCGCGAAGGCGCCCGCATGGTGGCAGCCGGGTATGGACCGATGGGGATCAAGCGCGGCATCGAGCAGGCCGTGGAGCGCGCCGTCGACGCGCTCAACACCATGTCCAAGCCCCTCGCTGGACCTGAGGAAATTCTGCAGGTGGCAACCATCAGCTCCAACGGCGACGTCGTCGTCGGAAAGATCTTGGCGGAAGCGTTTGCCAAGGTCGGGACCGAAGGCGTGATCACCGTTGAAGAAAACCAAGCGATGGAGATGGAGCTAGAGGTGGTAGAGGGGATGCAGTTTGATCGCGGCTACCTTTCGTCCTACTTCGTGACAAACGCCGAGTCCTTGGAGTGCGAACTCGAAGAGACCTACGTGCTCTTTTACGAGAAACGAATCTCGAACCTACGAGACATGCTGCCCTTGCTCGAAGCCGTCGCGGCGGCGGGCAAGCCACTCCTGATCATCGCCGAGGACGTGGAAGGCGAAGCGCTCTCAACCCTCGTTGTGAATAAGCTTCGAGGCGCGCTACGCTGTGCCGCCGTCAAGGCCCCTGGATATGGTGCTAGCCGAAAAGAGATGCTCGAGGACATGGCGATCCTGACGGGCGGAAAGGTCATCAGCGAAGACCTTGGCATCAAGCTCGAGAAGGTCACGCTCGAAGACCTCGGACGGGCCCGCTTGGTCCGCATTGACAAGGAGACCACGACCTTGATCGAGGGGGCCGGGGACAAAACAGCCATCAAGGGGCGCGTGGATAGCATCCAGAGGCAGATCGACGACGCCAAGAGCGACTACGACCGCGAGAAGCTCGCTGAACGCCTGGCGAAGCTCTCGGGAGGTGTCGCCATCGTCAAGGTCGGCGCTCCCACGGAAACGGAGATGAAGGAGCGTCAAGAGCGAGTTGACGACGCGCTCCACGCCACCCGCGCGGCGCTTCAAGAAGGCATCGTCGTCGGCGGCGGAGTGGCGCTGGTTCGGATGCAGAAGTCTTTGGATAGCTTGAAGCTCGACGAAGAAGAAGAGCGGATCGGCGTGAGTATCGTGCGGCGAGCTCTCGAAGAGCCCCTGCGAATGATCGCCGCCAACGCGGGCCTAGACGGTGCGATCGTCGTCGGACACGTCCGTGACGGGAGCGGCGCCTTCGGCTTCAACGCAGCGACCGCCGAGTACGGCGACCTCCTAGAGTGGGGCGTCGTCGACCCCACCAAGGTCGTCCGCTGCGCGCTCCAGAACGCGGCTTCCGTCGCAGCGCTATTGCTGACGACCGCCGCGATGATCGCCATCGAAGCTTGAACCACTGAAACCAGCGCTTCGGCGTTGAACGCGGACAACTCGGGGATCTAATGGTGCGACCTGGCCGGGCATGCTCCCCGGCCAGGATCGTCTGGCTATTCCCGAGCGTCTAAGGGGAGCATGGCGTCCAGCAAGGCGTCCGCGACAAGCTCGTAGCCCGCGTTCGTCAGGTGAACGCGGTCGGGGCGGGCCAGGTCCGCCGCTACCCACTGCAGCATCGACATCCTGCCTCCCATAAAGGCGATGCTGTCGAAGAACGCGCAACCATATTCGGCCGCGGTCTCGCGCTGAACTCGAGCGATGGCGGTTGTTCGGTATCGGTGCACCCAGCCGCCGTCCCGTGCGAGGGGTTTGTCCAATGGACCGACCAAGAGACAATCCGCGTCCGGCGTGAGCCGGCGTATACGCGCCACCATCCTCCGGAGATTGGTCCCGTACTCGTTGATGCTGGTGCCAAAATCGTTGCCTTCGTTGCCCCCGAACCCGAGCATGACGAGATGCGGAGCGCGGCGGCGAAGCTGCCCCGCGTACACCGGGTCGAGGGACGCGAGATGGTAGCGGGCTTTGGTTCCCCCGAGCGCTGCGTTGTCGACGACGACTCCAGCGCCTTCCGTCCCGAACACCACCGCGTAGATTCGCACGGGTCCTCCAGGCAGAGCCCGTAGCCTTACGTCACGCGCGCCTTCCGTCAGGCTCATCAATTCGTAGCCGGGGCCCGTTGCGCCGCTCGTCGAAACTGTCCGCGTCGACTCTCCGAACTCGATGAGCAGCTCGCCGCCGCCGGGTTGACGCTGGTACCAGACTTCGACCTGCCGTACCGGCGCATCGGACTCCAGCGCGGCGCTCGCGCTGCGCCCCTCGGAGTCGAAGACCACACCCGCCATCCCATAATAGTCGGGCGAAGTGCGGCCTGCACCAAGACGAAGGACCGTCCACCCCGAGCCTTCCTCGACGCTGACGTCCGCCTGCCAGTACCCCCTGTTGTTTGGCCACGCAGCGAGGGTGAAGCCCCGGCTTCCGCCGTATCGCTCCTGAAGTACTCGCCGGATCCGGCCAACGTATTGGTCACCCGCCACGTGGGAATCGCCGAAGGCGAGGATTCGCGTTTGTTCCCCGCTCTCCGCTCTCTGCAACGCGGCCTGAAAGCGAGGGAGCGAGAACGATTGGCTGGCGCCTTGGCCAACCCGTGCCTCGGCAAGATCTACTTCCTCGACGACCTCGGCGAGCTCCGGCGCTTCGTCTTCCGGCGCTTTGAGGACCGCAGGTTCCCGCGGACAACCCCCGACAAGCACCAAGCCGGCGAGCACACACATCCATGCTGTCCGGCGGCTCACCGGCTTCGATAGCTTGCTGTGTGAAGCGGCGCCATCTGTGTGGTCCCGACTGAGCACCCCCGGATCAGCGGCGGCTCAAAGCCCGCAGCCGAGCGGCGCAACGGCTGCGTCCCTCCGCGCGCAGACCTTGCCCACGGATCAGCACGCCAGCGCGCGGGGTGAGCTCCGCGAACGGGGTACTGGAAGTCGACGTACGCCTCAGGAAACGCTCGTCCCAGTCGATCCGTTGGACGTGTTCGTCGATTGGTTGGACTCGCTCGTCGATTCGGAGCGGTCGTCGACTCCAGCGCTGGCGTCGATGGTCGCGTTCTCGTCGCTCGACGTCAAAGGCTGCTCGTCGTCCACCTTGTCATCCACCTTCGTGTTCATCTTCTTGATGAACGATTTACCGGCTTCGCTGCGTAGGAATAGGACCGTTCCAGCTGCACCTACGAGGGCGCCGCCGGCGAGCGCGAGGAGCACCGGGCCACGCTTGCTGGGGACATTGGCGAGGCGGATCAAGCCTGCCTGGTGAATAAGGTCGTCAAAACGCGCCGTCGCGTTCCCCTGCAGCTCGTTCGCCGAGCTCCTGGCGAGTCGCGAGGCGTTCTCTTGCCATTGCCGCGGCGTACTTTGGTAGAGATCGCGGGCGAGCGATTGGAGCGCGTCCGAGTCAACGCGGTCCCAGACCTTCTTTGCGGCGTAGATCGTGGCCATCTGGGCGAGTCGCTTGGTAATCGGGTTCATCTTATTTCATTTCTCTGAAGTGGACACGCCCTGGATTCGGGCACGCCGAGGCAATATGCGCTCGACCAGCCACTGAGATGCACAGTCCGTTCCAATGGCGAGAGTACGGCTGGCTTTTTCGTGTACTTCCGATGAGCGATGAGCGGTTGGCTCAGCCCTCGCTCTCCGCGGTGGGCACGTTCGGCAACATCCCTTCGCTGGCGGCGCGAGCCTCCGCGAGTGCTTTACGCTCTCGCATCGCGCGGATCGCCGGAAAGAGAACTTTCTCTTCCTCATTGAGGTGGACACGATTGCGCTCCACAAACTTCTCCGCTTTGGTCATCCATTCCGGAGAGTAGAGGGGCATTTCCGCCAGCTCTTCGAGCATGTCTCCGAGCTGTTGATGCTCGTCATCAACTGGATGCTTTGCGCCCAAGAGATTCGCAAGGACGGGATGAAGGACCTCATCTTCGATGGCGCGATGGCCTTCCACGGCGCGCTTGAGGCGTAGGAACAGGGACTCACGTCCGTCCGAGCCGCTCTGCGCATGGAGAAGCCGCCTCATCAGCGTGCGCTGCGTGTCGTGCGACTGGATAAGTTCGTCGATAGTTTTGTCATGCATACGCCTCAACAATACGCAACAAGGGTGCCAGCCGGCCTACGCCCTGGAAACTCCCCTCAAGCACGACGTGAAGTGCTCGCAGGAACGAGAACAAGCTGCGCTCAAGGGCAAATCAATCATGCTGATGTGGCGCTACATCACGATGAAGTGAGTACATTGTCGTTCATCAAGCCAGCGGGCTTATGGAGGTCATCACCTCAAGCTTCTGCCATCACACCGCCGTTTGGCACGGAGTTCGCATCCCCATCTCCCATGGCGAACACGACGAACGACCAAGAGCCAGATGCCACGAAAGAAAGCCGGATGACGGGGACGCGCTGGGCATACGTCGCCATCTTCATCTTGCTCCTCGTGATGATGGCGCTCGCGCTCTTCCCGAATAGCGCCGCTTCCATGACGAGCGGGCTCTAACGCGAAAGGAAACGAAGATGATTCGAACTTGCAAAGGCTGTGGCCAGCGAAACCGAGTTCCCGCGGCGAAGCTCGCAAGATCCGGGAAGTGCGGACGCTGCAAAGACGAGCTCTCCGCCGTCGACGTGCCCATCGATGTCGACGATTCACTTTTTCGCGAGATCACTCAATCCGCCGAAGTACCGGTCCTCGTCGACTTCTGGGCGTCTTGGTGTGGCCCGTGCCGAATGGCCGCTCCGATGGTGGCGCGAGTTGCTCAAGATCAGCGCGGAAAAGCCCTCGTCTTGAAAGTGGACACCGAAGCGAACCCGAGCGTCGCCGGCGCCTTCAACGTGAGCGGGATCCCCACCTTCGTCGTCATGAAGAACGGACGCGAGGTCGCTCGACACTCCGGCGTCGTTCCCGCTGAGGTGATGAACGGCTGGCTCGAAGAGGCGGGTTGAGCCTCGACTCGTGGCCGGATTGAACTTTAGAAGAACGCAGTCTTAGGAACCCACAAACAGCAAAGGAGAATGCAGTGACTCAATCAACAACAGTGCTCGACTTACATTCGGATCATCGAGGGTGGCAGAACGAGGTTTCTATGTGGAACTTCGATCTCTTGGCCTGGCATGCGGAACACAAGATGGCGCTTGCCGAGCTGGCGGAGGTCGCAAAGCTGATCGGTCAGCATCAGGCCGCCAGCAGCACCCACGAGCAGGACATCGCGAAGTTTGCGCATGAAATCAAAGGGCACGAGCAAAAGCTGGCCGAGCACTGCGAGAAAAACCCAGGCCGCGGTATCGGTGAACCCGCAGGCGAGTTGGGGCATAGCGGAACGTCGGAAACGGCGGACACCCTGCGCCGGGCTCATGAGCGAATCAAGAAGCACCATCACACCGCGATGGCTCACGTCGCGTCCCTCAAGGCAGCGCTCGAGTCCGCCATGTAGCGAGACGAGACGCCCGAGCACGCGGGCTTCGCGTGGCCGTCGATGTAGCGAGGGCGCCGATGTACCACATCGGCGCCCTCGCACTTTTAGACCAGCCCAAGCAGAGACAAGAGTTGAGTGATGAACGCTCCTGTTCCCTGCGTCGTCGCTGCGCGTTCAACGTGCGACGGCTCTTACTGGGCGGTGAATCCGCCATCGGCCATGAACACGCCACCCGTGCAGTACGACGCGTCATCGCTCGCAAGGAACCCCACCAGCGCCGCGATCTCCTCGTTGGTTCCGTAGCGAGTCAGCGGAACCATCCCCAAGAAGCCGGCTTTGACGTCGTCTCCGTGGCCGGGTGCGGCCTGTTCCTCGATCGAGCGCATCATTCGGTTCTCGATGGGCCCTGGGTTGACCGTGTTGACGCGGATCTTCATCGGCGCGAACTCGACGGCGGCGGTCCTCATCAGGCCGATGACGGCGTGCTTGCTCGCGACATAGGCTGAGAGCCCCGCCGATCCGATGACACCCGCCACCGACGATGTGATCACGATGCTGCCCCCGCCACGCTTCTCGAGCTCAGGTGCCGCCGCTCGAAGCCCGAGAAATACCCCGCGCAGATTGACCGCGATCACTCGGTCGAAGTCTTCGAGAGGGAGCGACATGATCGGCGCGACCTTTCCCTCTGTTCCAGCGTTTGCATGAAGCACATCCAGACCGCCGAAGCGCTTCACGGTTTCCGCGACGTAAGCCTCAGCGCTCTCGGTCGACGACACGTCCGCGGCGAACCACGCGGCCGAGTCTCCAAGCTCAGACGCCAGCGCGGCGAGTCGCTCACCGTCCCGGTCGACGAGCATGACCTTTGCGCCTCGCTCGACGAAGAGCTTCGCCGTGGCGAACCCGATTCCACCCGCCGCGCCCGTCACGATTGCTACTTTTCCGTTCATCTTCATGATCTTCTCCCCGTCAGTAATGGTTGATCTGTTCGCCGATGCGGTTTCCGCCGCTCGCGCTCACCTGCGATTACCTGCGCTCACCGACGCGCGGCCTCCAGCATGAGCCGTCGCTCCGCCGACCCGATGATGCGCCGCGCCGCGTCCACCGCGTCTGGACTCACCGAGATGCTGGTGATGCCAAGCCGGACAAGGTGCTCGGCGAACGCTGGCTTGTTGGAAGGCGCCTGACCGCACAGCGACGAGGTGAGCCCGTTGTCCCGCGCGGCGTTGATGATCTGTTCGATGGCCCACATCACCGCGTCGTCGCTCTCATCGAAGAGTTCGGCGCACGTCGCGGAGTCTCGATCGACGCCGAGCATCAGCTGGGTCAGGTCGTTCGATCCGATGGAGACGCCATCGATCCCTAGCTTTGCGTACTCTGGGATTCGGTAAACGATGGACGGCACCTCGGCCATGATCCACTTCAACAGCCCGCGATCTTTGCCCAGCGCGTGCATCTCGATGCGCTCAAGGCACGCTTCGAGTTCCCAAAGAGTTCGAACGAATGGGATCATGACGTGGAGGTTGGGCGTCTCCTGCCGCACCCGAGCCAAGACATCGAGTTCCAGGTCAAAGACCGCCGGGTCTCGGACGTAGCGAAAGCATCCTCGGTAGCCGATCATCGGGTTCTCTTCGACGGGCTCGTATTCGGCGCCTCCCTTGAGGGCACGAAACTCGTTTGTCCGAAAATCGTAGGTCCGGTAGATGACGGGGCGTGGATAAAACGCCCGCGTGATCTTGAGCAGCGAGTCGCTCATCCGCTGAACGTATTCTTGTCCTCGCCCCTCCGCGATGAGCTTCTTGGGGTGCTCACCACCGAGCGCCGCCGCCATCAAGAACTCCGCTCGGAGCAAACCCACGCCGTCCACCGGGAGCGTGGACAATTCATCTGCGCGCTCGGCCATGGCGAGGTTCAGGTACACGCGTGTGCCAAGGGGCTCCACGGACGCCGGCGCGACGATGGGCCGTTCGCGCCGCGCGACCGCGTTGGATCCCGTCCCGGCGAGCGTCTCGGAGCGGGCGCGCAGCGCGAGTGGTGCAGCGACCTGTGGCAAGGCGTCCTGATAGCCCTCCGAATGATCTGCGCGAAGAGCGCCATTGAAGACCTCGCCGGTGCTTCCGTTCACGGTGATCATCTGTCGATCGTGGAGCACCGTCGTCGCGCCGCGTGCACCCACGATGCAGGGCAAGCCGAGCTCCCGGCTCACGATGGCGGCGTGACAGGTCATGCCTCCGCTCTCGGTCACAAGCGCAGAAGCTCTCCGCATCACGGGGACCCAATCAGGGCTCGTCATCTTCGCGACGAGCACGTCGCCGTCTGAGAAGCGCGCGGCGTCGCTCGGTTTGTCCAGTCGCATGACCGGCCCACTCGCCTGGCCTGGGGCCGCGCCGAGCCCGCTCAGTAAGACGTCGCCAAGTGCGGACGGTGTCAGCGTGGTGATCGGGCGCGACTGCACGATCCAGAATCGTCCATCCTCGGCGAGCGCCCACTCGATGTCCTGCGGAGCGCCGTAGTGCTTCTCGATGGCGAGCACCATTTGGCCCAGCTCGGTGAGCTGTTCGTCGCTGAGCACTCGTGCCACGCGTTGCGCCGAGCTGGTCTCGACGACCTGCTGTACTCCGCCCTTGCCGCGGAGGAGCTGCTGCTCTTTTGCGCCAATTCTCACATCCAAGACCTTGGGCTCCTTGGACAAGTGGTAGGTGTCCGGCTCGACGCTGCCGCTGACCACGCTCTCCCCAAGCCCGTAGGACGCCTCGATGACAATTCGGTCCGTCTTGCCCGTGAGCGGGTCTGCGCTGAACGCCACGCCAGCGGCCTTCGAGTCCACCATGGTTTGAACGACAACCGCGACGGCGGGCTCGCCGTGCACGCCCTGCCGTTCTCGATAGGCCATCGCGCGGGAGCTCCAAACGGAGGCCCAGCAATCGACGATGCGTTTGAACAGGTCGTCTTCGCTGGAGACGTTGGTGAACGACTCGTTGATCCCGGCAAACGAGGTGCCTTCGGCGTCCTCCGCCGTCGCCGAGGAGCGGACCGCCACGCGCGCGTTTGCGCCGAGAGCGCCATAGGCGGCGGCGACGGATGCCTGCAGATCGCCCGGCATACCCACGCGGCGGATCATCAGCCGCTGTAGGTTGGCGCGCTCCTCAAGCTCGTCCGTGTCGTCCTCGGAAGCACCGGAGCCGCCCTCGAGGAGCGCCTTCCGGATGTCTTTGGCGTCGAGCGCACTTAGGTACCCCTGCGCGGTGACCACGAAGCCCGGCGGCACGGGCTGGCCTGCGCGGATCAGCTCGCCGAGGTTGGCCCCTTTTCCACCGGCGATGCCGACGTCTGCGCGGGAGATCTCGGTCAAAGGACGAACGTGGCCGCTCGAGGGATAATGGGACTCAGTCTGCTCTTGGGTCATGGTCACGTACCCGAGAATGCAGAATGTAGGCCACGACGGCGGTGCCGCTTCGCCCAGCGTTCTTTGCGCAACCGTTGCGTGATGCACGAGATCCGCGCGCAGAATATTCGCTGCAACGGTCCGGGCGGTGCGGACGCAGCACATCTCGTCGCCGGCACAGCGTATGCATTGAGCATTCGCACTGGCGCGATGTCGGCGTGTACGCGCGCAGTCGTTAGCGCGGCCAAACCAACGCTCAACCAAGACCCAGAAGCGAGACGGAGAACACGATGAGTAGCAAGCTCCCAGCCTCTCCGAAGAGTCTCGTGGTGAGGTCGTCTCTCGGCATGTTCCTTTTCGTCGGAGGCCTGTTGGGGCTAGTCGGTTTTCTCTATTCGATGCTGGACAGCCACTACCGCCGCGAACGCTTTTCTCGGCTCTTGAGTGAGCCCTCCCTCTTGTCGAGCGTCGACGCCAGCACGTGGGCCCTATAGCGGGCTGACTTCAACCCGTTCGCTTTACCCCAGAATTAAGGATACCCAATGATTGAAATTGAACCGAACGGCGTGATCGCTGTCTTCTCCACGGAAGCCGATGCGGACGGAGGCCTCGAAGCGCTCTCGGCGCAGGGCTTCGACATGGAGACCGTTTCCGTGCTCGGGCCTGGCCACCCCCACGCCATGACACCGGAGCTGGACACCAGCGCGGAGCACAACGCGGAAGTCGCGCGTCATTGGGGACGCTGGGGGGCCATCGTCGGTGCCACCGTTGGAGGCGGCATCATCGCGATTCCGCTCATGGTCGCCCTCGTCGGCCTGGGGCCCTTCGCCCCGGTGCTCGCTGCTATCGCCGTTGGTGCGACCGGGATCGGCTCGCTGGCAAGCGCGCTGGTCGGTCTGGGCGTTCATGAGAAGCACGCTCACGAGTACGCAGAGGCCTTGAACGCAGGCAAGACTCTCGTCGTGGCCCACACAGACGTGCTCGCAGATCTTGAGACCGCGCGCGACGCGCTCGCCACGAAGGCGGAACGCGTCACCACGCACGGGCTGAAATCGCTTGGGGCCTGACCTGACCTGACCATGACCCGACCAAGCCGCGCGTAGCACCCACGTAAACCGAGAACGCGCGCGCTTGCCGGAGAACCGACCCCGGTCAGTTCGCTAGGGACTGACGGTATGCGGACCACGCCGCGCTGATCTTTTGGCGTGTCTCGTTCTGGCCAAGTCGCAGACTCGAGGTGACGTCGCCGAGGGAGACGCCGTACCCTTCATGCAGGAGCCATGCGCGCCAGGTCGGCGTCTCGAGGTTCGCGAGCCAGCAGGTCTCATCCTTGAACGCCTGCTGCGCCTCCGCCGATACGGTCTTTGGATCCGCGACTTCATCCGCCATCACGGGCGCGCCTTCATCGGGCTGGAACCAGTCCCAAAAGCCGTCGTCGAACTCCGTCGCCGTCGGAGGTGGAATCGGTTCATCGAGAGAGAACGACCACAGCTTCCGCTCGTTTGTGCTGCGCGCGATGAGGGCATCCATCGTTCGAGTCTCGAGCGTTAGAAGCCAGCTTCGTAACGAGACGCCGTGAGGTGTTCGCGCTCCTCGGTGGGAAGCGCGGACTAGAGTCTCCCCCACGAGCTCTTCCGGCGAGAGCTCGTCGACGAGATCGCCGAGCGCCTGGTGGTAGCGAATGTGGTGCGTCGCGCTGGCGAGTAGGTCCGGCACAAGCGGTCGCACGGCGGCGATGAAGCTCGCTGCCTCCTCCGTCTGCGTCGTCATTGTCCGGCCCCGCATTTGTCCGGCGCTTTGATCTCTTGATCAAGGTCTAGCTCTCTCATGAACTGCTCCTCAGGTTTGGAAAACCGTTTGCTGTTCGTACGATGAGTTTCACAGCAAGAAGCGCGCCTGAGCCCAACGATTCGGAGGAGCTCTCGGGTGGCGGGAGCGGCAACTCACCAAGTTGTCGAATAGGCATCGATTCTCCCCGAGACGAGCCGTTAGGTCATATGGGGATCCCTCATTTCCAACACCATTCGATTCTGCGAGGTATCGACGACGCCCGAGGTTCACATTGACGTGATCGACAAAGGCAAGATGTGGGAGTTCTCCGTACGCGACAACGGCATCGGCCTCGACATGGAATACGCCGAGAATATATTCGTCATCTTTAGCCGTTTTCACACGAACGAAGAGTTCTCCGGTACCGGGATAGGGTTGGCGCTGTGCAAAGAGCTCACCGAGCGTCACGGAGGCAAAATCCGAGTGTCGTCCGTCGTCGGTGAGGGAGCGATATTCGCGTTTACGCTACCCAAAGCGAAAGCGGATAAAGGGTTCAAGGATGACGCCGTTGCAGTCCCCTGAGAACCAGGGAACACGCTGAAGAGCCGCGCTTCGCGTGGGCACTTCAGGGTCTTGGTTCTGGAGTCTCTTCCGATTCGAGACTCGGCTCCCGTGGAACGATGGACGCACCGCCCTCGACGGGAATACGATGTGTGATCTCGCGTTCTCCGGACTCAACCCGGTGTACCTCGACGAAGCCGTCGACGTGGCGAAGCGAGATGTCCTGGACGGCGCTGCCTGCGACGATGGCCACACGGACCAAGTCTTCGCCATCGGTGGGTTGTTCGGAGATCACGCCTTCGTAGTCACCGAGCTCGGTGAGAGAGACGTTTCCGCGGAGGTCCTGCACCACCGCCACCAGGTGCACGCGGCGCGCGCTCCCCGGCGCGGGGTCAAGGGTGACTCGCAAACCGACGCTCACCTGGGACCCCGAGAGTTCGTTCCCCTCAGTCATTGGAAAGCGAACAGGGTCGGGGTTCGGCATCTGACAGCCAGCGAGGACCACGAAGAGGAGTGCGACGATCGGCCCGTGAGTCATGCGTGATTTAGTAGCAAGGCGTGTGCCACGTACGAGGGCGCCCTCGGTCAGCACACCTGTCTGCATCCCAGCGGTAAGCGTCGCTTAGAGCGGCGCATTGTTTGCGTGTTCGACGTCTGGACGTTCAGCTGCTGGCCGCGAAGGGACCGTGAGAACCGGGCGCTGCGATGTGCGGACCACACGCTCCGCGACACTTCCCAGGATGAAGTGCGCAAGCCCACTGCGACCGTGCGTTCCCATGACGACGAGGTTCACATCCATGGCCTCGGCCACCTCGTTGATCTGCCTATAGGTGTTGCCCTTTCGGAGCGCCGAGTCGATGTTGAGGGTCGTCGCGTTTGTGTACTCCTTGATCCAAGCGTTGAGCTGTTTCTGCGCGCTCTCCATCATGAGCGCCGACTGATCCGCCATCGGCGGATAGGTGCCCCCTGGCATTATGTACGTGGGAATGGGCGTAACGTGGAGCAGCGTAACGCTCGCGTGGAGCTGCTGGCCAAGATTGAGGGCGTACACGAGCGCAGCTCTTGAGCCCTCGGAGAAGTCGGTGGGGCAGAGAATTCGCTGGATAGAAGACATCGGGCTCCGGCGTCCGTTGGGGAAAGACCGACGCGATCAACGGCGGCGTCCAACGACGGACTGGGGAGAGGAGCACAAGCTGGGCCAACTTTCTGAGCGCGAACGCGATGCGCTCAGCTCCGGCTGGCACACGCAGTGCATGGACAGCTTCCTTCGACGCCTTGAAGAGGCTCTGGGACCCGCTGTCCCTGAACCGCTTTGAACCCCGTCGCTTCGTCACTCTGATACAAGCCAAGTCATTTTGATGTGCCGCCTGGATGGCCGAACTCGAAGTCCACCGGATGCTAGCGTCAACGCCCCATGAAGACGGAACCGGATCGATGAGCATCTCTGACGAAGAGGCAACGAAGAGCTTAGGGGGTCCGCACGCGATCTGGCTTTTTGCCTTCGGTTATTTCGCCGCCTACGCCCCCTATTCGGCACTGACAAAAGCGCTCTCCAGTGGGCTCTATCCCGATGTCGACGCGCTGCCGGGTTTGAGTCTGCTCCCCATTTCCACGCTGACCTCCCTCGTCGTGATGCTCGTCTTTCTCACAAAGATGGACTGGTGGAAGCACGCGACGCAGCGACAGTTCTTGGGTCGGAGCTGGCCCGTTCCAAGGCGGCTCACGGCCGTCTCCGGCGCGTGCACCGCGCTCATCATCGCGACGACGACGCTCGCCTACACCTTCGAGGGCGTCTCCATCGTCTTCATCATGCTCTTGATGCGTGGCGGCGTGCTGATCATCGCGCCCATCGTCGACGCCGTGAGCGGAAGAAAAGTCCGCTGGTTCTCCTTCGTCGGGCTGGCGCTCAGCATCGCCGCCCTCATCGTCGCCTTCGCGGAAAAAGGGGGCTACGCCATCACCCTCACCTGCGCCATCGACGTCGTCCTCTATCTCGTCGCCTACCTCGTGCGGCTGCGTGTCATGAGCCGAGAGGCCAAGTCTAAAAAGCGCGAAGCGACGCTACGCTACTTCGTCGAAGAACAGCTCGTGGCCACCCCGCTCACCGTCGCGCTCCTCTGCGTGGGAGGCCTCATCGGTACGGGTCCGGTCCTTGAAACGATCCGCGCAGGTTTCATCGCGCTCCCCGCCGCCGCCATCCTGCCGACGATGCTCCTGGGTGTCCTCTCCCAGGGCACCGGGATCTTCGGGACCTTGGTCTTTCTCGACCCCAGCGAGAATACCTTCAGCGTGCCTGTAAACCGGAGCTCAAGCATTCTCGCGGGCGTCGTCGCGTCAGCGATTCTCGCCGTGTTCCTCGACGCCGAATGGCCCTCCGCCCAGCAGCTGATGGCCGCTGGGCTCGTCGTTCTCGCCATCGTCGCCCTGACGCTGGGTCCCTGGCTCGCCGCTCGACGCGGGCGGGAAGAAGAGTCGGCCTAAGCGGACGCTCCGGGCCTCACGACAAGAACAGATCGACGAGCTAGGGCGCGGCATGCTTGTTGCTCTCGTTGCCTCATGACTCGAACGATTTCCATCCTCGCGCTGACCGTCGTCTGTGGCTGCCTCACCGGGACCGATGATGAGCCGTCGCCGGAATGCACGACGATCATCGACTGCGCCACCGACCAAGTCTGCACGGCGGGCGTTTGCGAGGCTGCACCCATGGAATGCGGGCCGTCAAACCCATGCCCCGCGGGTACCGAGTGCGAGAGTGGCCGGTGTCGAATGTCGTGCCCGCCTGGAACGCGGCTCGAGCTCGGTCGCTGCGAAGAATTCTGCACCACAAACGTAGAGTGCGGAGAAGAGGTCTGCGTGGATGGCGACTGTCGCGTGTGCTTCAACGATGAAGAGTGCGGGGATGAGGCTTGCGTCGCGGGCCGGTGCGAGACGCGATGCCTCACCAGCGCGGAGTGTGGCGACGCCGTGTGCCATCGCGGCATCTGCGGCGTGTCCTGCGCGACGGATTCGAGCCTATGCCTTCGCTTTATCAGCGCTCAAACGGCCCGCGTCGCAGATGGAGACCTTCCGCTTCGGCGCTTCGCCCGACTTGGTTGCCAAGTGAGCACTGAACGTTTCGTGGATCCGCTCTGCGATGGCGCGCTGCCTTTTGACAGCTCGGCCCAACCGATCTGCGACGCGTGCCTTTCCGCCGTCGGGGGATGCGGTGTTGGGCAGACCTGTGTGGAGGGCGACTGCACCTGTACAACGAACGCCGATTGTCCGGATGGGCTGGCGTGTGCGAATGGCTTCTGTGCACCCTGCGCGGCGGACGGCGAATGCGAATGCGACGAATACTGCAGCGCCGGTGCATGTCGGCCAGCTTGCGAGAGTGACGCGGGTTGCCCCGAAGCGTTCGTTTGCGCGGAGGGACGCTGCGCGGGCTGCCAGAGTGACGCCGACTGTTCCGGAGCTGAGCGCTGCTACGAAGACGGCTGTGTGCAGCCATGCGCCGTCGGGGCCGCCGGCTGCCGAGAAAGCGGGCGGAGCACGGCCTGCGAACTGTACGAGCCCATCAGCGAGCTCGCGCTACGCACGTGTGAGTAGCGCGCCGCCGCTTCGTCAGATGGCCGCTTCTTCCTTCGCGGGCTGCGAAGGAACCGTGAGGACAGGTCGCTTCGAGGTGCGGACGACTCGCTCAGCTACGCTCCCCATGACGAGGCGCGCAAGCCCAGTGCGACCGTGGGTCCCCATCACGATGAGGTCCACGTCGAGAGTCTCCGCCTCAGCGTTGATCATCCCGTAGGCATCGCCCTGTCGAAGGCTTGAGGCAAGCTCCACCGTCGTGCCCTCTGCGTAGTTTTCGACCCAGGCATCAAGTTCATGCCGAGCGCTGTCCATGATGATCGCCATGTCATTGGCCATCGGCGCGAAGGAGCCGCCGGGCATGACATACATAGGCGTTGGGGCCACGTGCACGAGGGTGACCTTCGCGTTGAGCCGTTCGGCAAGTTGAATGGCGTAGGCCAGCGCGGTTTTTGAGCCCGCCGAGAAGTCGGTGGGGCAAAGGATTCGCTTGATGAAAGACATGAGGCTCCGGCGTCCGATGGGGGAAGACCGACGCAATCATTGCGCCGAATGCCCAACGAAGGACTCGAAGGGAAAAGGAAGCACGAGCCAGGCCAACTTTTCGCTACCCTCAGCCGCCGGATCCCAGACTGACCGTGTTGTCCGTCAGCAACTCTTCGGTGAGCAGCTCTTCTTCCTCACGCTCCATGTCTTCAAGAACAGAAGGCACAAAAGTCTGAATCGCTCGAGCGAGCTGCCCGGCGTCGCCGGTCTCAAGCTGCTCCAGCGCGCGCTTCAGGTGCCGTCGTTGGTTTTGATGCTCTTCCGCCAGCGCGGCCGCACGAACCTCCCCCCACGCATCCGCCGCGCGCAGGACCGGCGCGAGGATCAAGTCTTCCAAGTCCAGATGCCGAGTGAGTGAGTGGTAGAGTTCGCGGGCCTGAAGCGACAGCTTAACCTTCGATTCGTCGCCGGTGTCGAGGACCAAGTCCGCGAGAATCGCCGCTGTGGCGAGCTGCTCACGCAGCACCACGTGTTCCTCCAGAATACGCCGTCTCACGACCCGCGGGAGCCCACGTCGAGGCAAGGGCTCGGCGAGATCTGCGAGTTGGGCGAGGAGCGCCAAGGCATCCGTTGTGGTTAGAATACCGACGACGACATCGTCGTCGACGATGACGGCGGAGTCGACGCGAAGCCTCGCCATGTCCCGCGCCACAGCACCGAGTGGAGTCTCTGGTGCTACGACAAAAGGCTCAGAACTCATCACGTCTTCAACGCTCAAGCGTTCCGCGACGAGGTCCGCGATGGACTGACAGAAGAGAATGTCGCGCTCCGAGATCACCCCACATAAGACCCCGGTTTTAAGGACGGGTAGATGCCGGACGCCGAGCTGGCTCATGCGACGAGAAGCGACCTCGATGCTCTTCTCAGCGCTGATGGTCTGAGGGAGCGGGGTCATATAGTGACGGACAGGTCGTGCGTGCGTGTACATGCCCGAAGAACTGCATAAAGCGCACCAAGGCCAGCCGCCGAAAACGCGGAGAACTTCGTCATCACGGCGACGGCCCCGTCGCCCTCAACGCAATTATTGCGCCGGACGAGAGCGAGCGACGACGACGGAGCATTCCGCATGGCGCACGATCTTCTCCGCCACGCTCCCGATAAGCATGTGCTTCAGGCCCGTTCGGCCGTGCGTTCCGACAACGATCCAGTCCACGCCGTGCTCCTTGGCGTAGTCGCAGATGGCCATCGCCGCGTTGGAGCCGCGGATCGCGTCCGTGCGTACCGCCGCCAAGCCCTGGAGATGCTTCTCGCGCAGCTCTCCAAGGGTCTTGCTAACCACCTCGCCCATCTCTTGTTCGATGGAGCTGAGAATCGTGCGAACACCGGGCAGATAGACCGGAGGCGCAAAGGGCTCCGGGTCAAAGCAGCTGAGAAGGGTGACCTCGGCGTTGAGGGCCGTGGCGAGCTCCTCGCCGACGTGTAGCGCAGCGAGCGCGTTGTCCGAGAGGTCGGACGCGATGAGTAGTTTAGGTCGTGTTGTTCCTGCCATGGGGGCCTCCGCAGCGACTCATTTGCAAGACCAGGTCCACTTCGTTTGGCACGGAGTCTGCTCCGTTTTTGAGCGATGAACGATCCGCGAGCAAAAAAGGCAAGGCGCCGCAGCGTGGCTCAAGAGAGTTCTGCCCCTTCGCCCTTCTCATACATCACTCTGATACTCACTGGGTCATATTGATGTACGGTGGCGAGGTGAGAGCCACCACTTAGATACTCAGGAATTGCTGGAGCTGGATGCGAAAGGCGACGTCATTCTCTTCGCTGGACAACGCGCTCTGCTCATCGACGCGGTGGCGATGGGGATGCTGCGTAAGTACCTCGTCGAGAACTTTTGGTTCGCCGCTGCGCGAGCGGTGCTCACCCAGTTCGGCTTCGCACACGGCTGGAGAATGGCCGACGCGATCCGTGGTCAGTTTGAATGGGCCTCCGAGGATGAATGGCGCTTCGCCGGCCCTCGCCTGAACGCCCTCGCCGGACTCTTCCAGCTCGCGCCTGGCCCCAACAGAGACGCCCTCGTCGAAGGGGGCGCCGCGGTTGTGGAGTCCTATGAAGCGGAGCAGCACCTACTTCACTTCGGCCGCGCCGATAAAACCTGCTGCTGGACCATCAGCGGGCTCCTGAGCGGCTATCTGAGCCGCGTAAAAGGCGAAGAAATCTACGCACTCGAAGACAAGTGCATCGCTCGCGGAGACGCCGCCTGTCACCACAAAGCGCGAGCGAAGGATGCATGGGCGAGGAGTACGCGGATGCCCTCCGCTTCTACGAACCGACACATCTCCGCGGGGCCTTGGAGGAATCGCTGCAGCGCTTGGCCAGCGCCCTCAAGGCGACGGAAAAAGAGTTCCAACAACGGCGACGTGCCGCGACTTTGCTCGACGACGAAGAGAAAGACGAACCTCGGGGCGTTGTGGCAAAGAGCCCCGCGATGCGCGTCGTCGTCGACATGGCGCGACGCGTGGCGCGCGTAGATTCGACGGTTCTCATCACGGGTGAGAGCGCCGCTGGTAAGGAGCGCATCGCGCGTTTGGTGCATGCGGAGTCGACGCGCGCCGCCGGCCCCTTCATCGCGGTCAACTGCGGCGCCATCGCCGAGAATCTTCTGGAGAGCGAGCTCTTCGGCCATCGGCGCGGCGCTTTCACGGGGGCTTCCCACGACCGCATCGGGCTCTTTGAGGCGGCCAACCACGGCACCCTGCTTTTGGACGAGCTCGGTGATGTTTCGACGGGAATGCAGGTCAAACTCCTGCGTGCGCTCCAGGAGCGGGAAGTTCGGCGCGTTGGTGACAACAAGGCCCGACCCATCGACGTCCGCGTCCTCGCTGCAACCAACCACGACTTGGCCCAAAGGGTCGCTGGCGGAGACTTTCGGGAAGACCTCTACTAACGCGTGAACGTGGTGGAAATTCACGTGCCGCCCCTTCGCGATCGTCGAGAAGACCTCCTCGTCCTTGCACGCATCTTGCTCAACGAGGCCGCCAAACGAATCGGCCGAGAGATGACGGGGCTGTCCCCAGCGTCGGCGGAACAGCTCCTTCGCCACGACTGGCCCGGCAACGTCCGCGAGCTGGCCAACGCGATGGAACGCGCCGACGTGATGAGCCGTGGCACCCGAGTCGAAGTGGAAGACCTGCCGGAGGAACTCCGTCATGCCATCGCGAAGCCCCTCGCCATCGGGGGCAAGGTCCAGCGCCTCGAGGACATCGAGAAGGACTACATTTTGGCAGCGATGAAGTTGAACGCTGGAAACCAGGCGCTCACCGCGAAGGAGCTTGGGATCGGAACGGCGGCGCTCTATCGCCGGCTGAAGAGCTACGGTCTCATCGCGGACCGGGCTGAGCGCTAGCCTTCAAATCTGAACGAAGCGCGAGCCGTTTACTTTACGAGCTCGACATAACTCGCGAGGAGCGTTCGTTCACGGTCTGCAAATGCGATGACGAGCTTCTCGTGCGCGCCGTCTTCGATACGGCGGACGATGGTCCCCTCACCGAACTTCTTGTGAAGGGCACGCCCAAGGGTCTCTCTGACGATGGTGAGCCCAGGAGTGAGCTTCGCCGGCGGTTCGAGGGGTGCGGGCTTGCCGTCGCCCTCGGGCGCGATCCCGCTGGCTCCACCTGCACTCGCTGCGCTGAGCATGCGGTCGATGAACTGCCCGACGGGCATCTTGGTTTCGAATGCTCCGTTGATGTGGATACGAAGCGCAGCGTCGTCACCGGTTTTACTGTGTGGCGCCATGAGCTCATAGTGGGGCCCGCCGTGGCTGTCTTCCTGCAGCTCCTTGATGGGCTCCGAGTACACCGCCGCGATGCACACGAAGCCTTGGGGCGCGGCGAAATCGTCCGCGGCCGTTTCAATGGTCAGCGTGCACTCGATGCCGGTCAAGCATTTCGCGAGTGGATCACCGAGGGCTACGAGGGTGATCACGTCGTCGTGCAGTCGTGTTCCGAGCACGTCCTCGAGGCGTGCGATCTGAGGGAGATCGATGACGGGGCTCGCCTCGCGTTCCCCGAGAACTCCCCGGACGGTGGACAACCTGCAGCGCTCGAGCGCTCGAAGCAGGGAGTCCGATGGTTGTAGTACGCGAGGAACCCGGTCGGCCATCGGCGCACCATGCATCGTATCTGCCGCGGCGCTAGGACACGGCAGGGAAACACCTGGTAGCGTGTATCTATGCGAGATATCCGAAACGGAAACTGCCCTCTGTGTGACCACGACGAGGTCGTCGAGGCGGACCCGCCTACCTACGGCCACCAAGACTCTGAACGCGACATGACCGTGACGGCGGATCCGCGATGGCTGATGTCCGGACGCAATCCAGGCAAGGGCCACGGCGAGCTTCGCGTTTGGTTCTGCCGGAGCTGCGGTTTCGCGCAGTGGTTCGTGTCGGAGCCGGCGACGGTGCCCATTAGCGACGAGCACAAGACGCGGCTCATCAAGGGGAAGAAGGATCCCGGGCCTTTTCGTTGAGAGAACCGCAATCGACGCGGGCTCGCGGCTGTGGGAGCGTTCTTTGATGGAAGACCGAATCGCTGCGCTCGAAGCGCGAATCCCTGCGCTCGAAGCGCGAATCAAGCAACTCGAAGCGAGGGAGCGTGGTCCCATGAAGCGATCACTCCAGTGCCCGATGTGTGGAGGGCGAACCATTCACCGCTCGACGAGCACGGCAGACAATTTCGTTCTGATGCATCTCGGACGCAGCAAAGGTCTCATACAGAGGACGAGGGCGGGGTGCTACGCACACGGATGTGCAGAGTGCGGTTTCGTCGAGCTTCACGCGAAGTTCGAAGGCGTCGACATTGAGAACACCAACCTCGAGACGCTCGTCGGCGAAGCCGACACCAACGACTCGGGCACGCCCTATCGATAGGATTACGGCTCACGTTCACCAGCCGGACTTGAAAGGAACAACGCCCGTCGATGTAGCGACGCTCAACGGACGCCCGGACATGGCAGCGCTCTTGTTGGCCGGGGCCTAACGTGCAGCCGCAGTCTCAGCCCGCGATGGCCTGCAGAATCAGGCCACAGATCCAGGCGGCGTAAGTCCCAACGGCGTACCCGAGCACGGCCATGATCACGCCGACGGGCGCGAGCACGGGGTGAAACGCCGAGGCCACGACGGGCGCGGAGGCGGCGCCGCCGATGTTGGCCTGGCTCCCGACAGCGATGAAGAAGAAGGGGGCTTTCGCGAAGTAGCCGACGGTGAGCATCAGCGCGGCGTGAATGGCGATCCAGATGAGGCCTACGAGAAAGATCCCAGGTCGCTCGAAGATGGAGAGCAGGTTCATCTTCATGCCGATGGTGGCGACGAGGATGTAGAGGAAGACGGTGCCGACACGCGAGGCACCGGCCGCCTCCAATTCGCGGAGGCGACTGAAGGAGAACCCGACGCCGAGCGTCGTCGCGATGACGATGAGCCAAAAGAACTTGCTCGTGAGGCTGAAGCGTTCGAGCTCCGGCAGGTTGTTCTCGAAGAAGGGACCGATGAGGTCGGCGCCGAAGTGGGCGAGGGCGGTGCAGCCGAAGCCGACGCCGAGCATGGCGAAGAAGTCAGTGGTCGTCGGGATGCGTGCGTGCTCTTTGCGGTATTCCTCGACTTTGCTCTTGAGGCGCTCGATGGCGGAGGTGTCTGCGCCGGTCCATTTATCGATGCGCTCGGCGATGCCGGCGCCGTAGAGGAGCAGCGCCATCCACACGTTGGCGACGATGACGTCGACGGCGATCCAGCTGGAGAAGACTTCGTCGCCGACGTCGAAGACTTCCTTCATGGCGGTCTGATTCGCGCCGCCGCCGATCCAGCTTCCCGCGACGGTGGTCATTCCCCGCCACACGGCGTTGGGGCCTTCGCCGCCCACCGTTTCCGGGGAGACGAGGCCGACGAGCAAGAGCGCGATGGGGCCGCCGATCATCACGCCCACGGTCCCCGTCGCGAAGAGCAGGACGAGCTTGCCGCCGAGGCGGCGGACGGCGCCGAGGTCCAGGGACAACGTGAGCAACACCAGGCTAGCTGGCAAGAGGTAGCGCGAGGCCACGAAGTAGAGCTGGGAGCCTTCGGCGGAGATGATCCCGAGGGTGCCGAGGAGCCCAGGGACGAAGTAGCAGAGCAAGAGCGCGGGGACGTATCGGTAGAAGCGCTTGAGCGCAGGACGCTCGCTGTTGCTCGTCTTGAAGATCACCGCGAGGATGACGAGGAGAATCCCGAGGACGACGGCGTCGTTTGTGATCAGAGGGGTCTCCATCGGGTGAGTCTATCGAGTTGACCGAGGATCTGGGAGCCCTCGTGTCTGGCTAGAGCAGGTGGCTTCTGAGGGCGTTGGGCCCGCGCCAAGATCTGTTCCGTCTATTCGTCCACTTTTGTACCCAAACAGGTATGGTGATGGCCAATGTGTTTTTTTGGTGGGAAAAATTTGATGCCATTAAACTTAAGAGACCTTTTTGTGACGACAGTTCCAGGCCACAGGCCCGCGTGGTTGAACCTGACGCTTGCGCTGTCGGTATTGGCTGCAGGAGCGTGCGGCGACGATGACAGCACGCTCTTCGACGGCGGTGGGATGAACGATGGTGGCAACGACGGCGGTGGGATGACAGACGTGCCCACAAGTGACGCCGGGCCCAGCATGTGCGCAGACGGAACCTACGACGACGACGATGATGCGTTAACGGCTTGTGTCCCATGGACCGACTGTGCCGCCGGTGAGTTCGTCTCGGAGCCCGGCAGCGACACCAGTGACCGGACCTGCGAAGGCTGTGAGAGCGGCAGCTTCAGCGATGGCGCAAACGTGACGGCATGCACCGAGTCGACGACGTGTGCCGTTGGCCGCTTAGTGACGACGGAGCCGACTGCCCTCGCGGACCGGACCTGTGCCGACTGCGAGGCGGGCACCACGACCTCCGGCGACAACCAGTCCATGTGCGTAGCCATCGAAGATTGCGCAGCGGGCACGGTCCAAACGGACCCAGGCACGTCGACGACGTCGCCAACCTGTGAGTCCTGTGTGGCCGGCGAATACTGCGCTGGCGACGACATGCCGCGTATCGCATGCGCCGACAACACGTGGGACAACGACGCTGACCCTGCGACGGCCTGCGTCGACCGAACGATCTGCGCGCCCGGGAGCTTCATCGGCATGGACGGCGATGCCACGACGGACCGTGCCTGCGACTTCTGCGCGGACGGCAGCTTCAGCGCCGGACCGAACGCGATCGCGTGTGACCCTTGGACCGAGTGCGTTGCGGGTGAGTCCGCCGCTGGCGGAACGACGAGCACCGACCGAATCTGCATGGCATGCGTTGCCGGGTCATTTAGCGTCGACGCAAACGCGGCGAGCTGCACCCCATACACAGCGTGCGTCCCCGGCGAGTTCATTTCCGATGCGGGCACGGCGAGCGCCGATCAAAGCTGTGGACCTTGTGCGGACGGCAGCTTCAGCGCGACGGCCAACGCGGCGAGCTGCGCAGCATGGACCACTTGTGAACCAGGCGAGTTCGCCTCCAACACACCGTCGAGCGTCCTCGACCGCACCTGCGTGGTCCCAGAGAGCTTTACCCTCGACTACACAGGCGCCATCGAAGACTTCACGGTGCCCGCAGGAGTGAGCGTAGCCATCATCACCGTCGTGGGTGCGGCGGGCGGCGAGAGTAATAACGACAACGGAGGCCTTCGTGGTCTCGGCACCAGCGTGGAGGGGACCTTCGACGTGACGGCTGGAGAGGTACTTAGCGTTCTCGTTGGGGAACAAGGAAGCGCCGGATTAAACGTCGGTGGTGGCGGCGGTGGGTCCTTCGTCTGGGATGACGCGGACGCGCTCTTGCTTGCGGCTGGCGGCGGCGGTGGCGCGGGCTATTCAAGTGTCACTCCACGTGCCAACATGGACGGCATGGATGCCGTGATCGGCGAAAACGGTACGCCTGGTCGTAGTGGTTTGATCGGCGGCGGAGTTGGCGGAAACGGTGGCACTCCAGCGACTGACGCAACCGAATATGCTGCGGGTGGCGCGGGCTGGTTGTCGAACGGGAACGACGGCACGACGCATGGTTGCTCCACCGAATCCATTGGCGGAACTCGAGCCCTTGAAGGCGGAGCCGGCGGCTCTGGTGGCGGAAGCGCCGGCTCTGGTGGCTTTGGCGGCGCCGGCGGCGGCAACGCGCGTTGTGGCGCCGTGGGTGGCGGTGGCGGTGGCGGCTACTCCGGCGGCGGCGGCGGCGCCGAGGTGACCAACAATGAATACGCAGGAGGCGGCGGCGGCGGCTCCTTCAACGATGGGACGGACCAGAACTTCACCGCAGGCGTTGGCATCACCGACGGCCAAGTGATCATCCAGGTCTACTAAAGAAAACGCGGCGATGATGGGGGGCTTTCGGATTTCCGAGAGCCCCTTTTCGCGTTCTTCGCTAGCGAGCCAGAACACCGGCGTTTCCTTTCTCTGCGACGGTGACGCTGACGACGGGAACAGGGTCCTCATCGCGGCCCAAAGTACGCATCTATGTGTTCTTGGGGTACTCTGCTCTCATGAATGGAGTACGACGCGGCCTCTTCGCACTCCTTGCGCTCGTGGGTTGCACGGATGGTCTCGCGCTCTCCGTCGACGTCAAAACCGACTTCGTACCCGGACCGGAGTTTGCTGCGGTTCGGGTGACTCTTGTGGGCGAAGACAGCTCGAGCACGGTCGGTGCTGCAGGCGACTACCTCAGTGGCCAGCGCGCTATCGATCTTGACGGGCTCGACGAGAACCGGGCGAGGACCGTGAGCGTCGAACTCCTCGACCGTCTGGGAGCCGTCATCGCTGAGCGAAGTGCGCTCGTAGATCACCGCGAAGACCTTGGGCTCACGCTCACGCTTGCACGCGATTGCGCCGGAGTGAGCTGCCCAGGGGCCGGCGCTGCTGCGGCGACGGCTTGCTTCGGCGGCCGCTGCGCAGATCCAGAATGCATCGATGGGACCGAGCCTTCGTGTCCGGAGCCCGAGTGCCGCGCTGACACGGACTGCCCTGTGCTCAACGCGTGCTCCACGCGCCGCTGCATCGACACTCTCTGTTTGTATGCGCCGGATATCGGGGCGTGCGGGATCGGTACGTATTGCTCGCCGGAGTTGGGCTGTCTTGCGCTCCCCTCGCCGGTGGACGCCTCCATGGACGCGATGCCGCGGGACGCGGGAACCGACGCGAGCGTCGCGCCGCTCGGTGTTCCTAGGCTCACCTGGCCTCAGAACGGTTTGGTGACTGGGTCCGCGCAACGGGTCACGTTTCATTGGATACCGGTGGCGGGTGCGGATACCTACGCCATCGAGATGCGCGCCGGGTGCACAACAGAGATGACCGTGCCGTGCGTGTCCGCTCCGGTGGTTGATGAGACGTCGAGCGCAGCGGAGCTCGGAGTTGATCTTATGTCGCTCGCTGTGGACGTGATGCCAGCGGGCCGGCGCTACCGCTGGCGAGTCCGGGCATGTCGCGAGTTGAACGACTGCAGCGACTGGAGCACCGAGCGCTACCTCGACGTGCGCCGAGGTCCGACGGACTTCGACGGCGACGGTACAGACGCGCTGATGGTGGGATCGCGTGGGCACGTCACTGTTTTTGAGTACGCAGGCGGGGTATTCTCCGCGACTCAGGAAGTCCCCACCCCATTCAGCGACGCGACGAGTGGGTTCGCGCGCACGTCGTACGTTGGTGATGTCAATGCAGATGGTTATACGGATGCGGCCATTAGTGCGCCCTTCGATCGCGGCTTTGGTTCTGTGGCCATCTATCACGGCGGCCCGAGCGGATTGGTGCTCAACCAACGGCTTGAAAGCCCACCATCGAGTCCCATCAACAGCTTCTTCTCAGACTCGCTGTGCCTCGCCGATTTTAATGCCGATGGCCACCTGGACCTCGCCGTTGGCGCATCTCGCCGGAGCTATGTGTACGCCGGAACTTCGGTGGGAATCTCGCCTACTCTCGTCACAGAGCTTTCCGGCGAGTTCGTGAGCTGCGCCGATGTCAACGAAGACGGAAGAGCCGACCTCGTCCTCGGTGCTTCTTACTACCCGGGCCACGCCTCGATGTTCGTCGAAGCTACCTCCGTGACGCTTCCA
>JBLHKB010000016.1:0-34016 GCA_047619315.1 Polyangiales bacterium | reverse complement strand
GCCCCGCTGAGGCGAGCTCCGCCGGCCTCGAAGCGCTCGAGGGAGAAGAGACTCACAGCGAGATCTTGATGACACTCAATGAGCCGAGCGTGCCCAGCGTGCCCAGCCTGCCAACGAGGGACGAACCCGCGAAGAAGAAGAAGACTCCCTGGATTCTCTTTCTGTCTGCTGCCATCGCGCTCCTCGCCGTTGGAGCCTGGCTTACAACGAGACACGGTGAGCCTTCCCTAGACACGAGGGACGCTGTCCGAACCCAGATGACTGTGCCCCGAACGCCAGCCGAAGACCCTGCCCCCGTCCCCATCGCGGCGCCATCTGCAGCAGCCGAAGAACCCCAAGAGGCAGAAGAGGCAGAAGCAGCCGAAGTGCCCCAAGCGGAAGCGCACGACCCTGTTTTGGCGGACGGGAACGTGGAAGCCGACCCAGCGGAAAATACCCTAGACGAAGAAGCCCCCGTCATTCCTTCTCCTCGCGCGAATCGGAGAGCTCGGGCAGCCGCAGTGCGCGCCCGCGAGGCGGCATCTCCAGAGGCGCCGGCTGAACCGGCGAGGCCCGCGACGATGATGACAAGTCCAGCTTGGGAGCCCACTGGCTCTTCCGACAACGTAGACCCTTGGAACTAAAGACAACCTTGATGCTTAAGAACTCCCTCTTGTCGCTTGCTCTCATCGCGGCCCTCGCACCTGCCCAGGCTGCGTTCGCTCAGGATCCTGAAACGCCACCGACGGATGAAGCGCCGGCGAGTGAAACACCACCGACGGACGAAGCGCCGGCGACAGACGAAGCATCAGAAGATCCCGATGAACGAGCGCGTTCACTCTACCTCCGAGGGGACCGGCTCTACTCTGAGGGACGCTACGAGGAAGCTACCGCTGCGTTTCAAGAGTCGTATGATCTGAGCGGACGACCCGGGCTGCTCTTCAATCTCGCCAACGCGTATGAGCGCCTCGGCCAACTCGAAGAAGCGCTTCAGGCCCTTCAGCGTTTCGCCCCGGACGCGCCTGAGCACCAACGCGCCACCGTCAACACGCGAATCTCCACTCTGGAAGAGCGCTTGCGAGAACAAGACGAAGCTCGTCGCGCCACTGAAGCTCTAAGTGCAACGACAGCGGTGGTTCCAGCCAGCGACGCCTCAGCAAGCGACGCCCCAGCCACACCTGAGCGAGCGCCCTCAAGCTCCAGCGCGAAGCCAGTCGGCGTTGCGCTTCTGGTGCTCGGCGCCGCAGCCGTGGGCGGTGGACTCGCAGCAGCTCTGCTCGCCCGCTCAAGCCGAGCAGAGCTCGACGACGCGTGCATCAGCACACTCTGTCCCTCTTTCGCTTCGGATGCCTTCGACACGGAGAAGCGGCGCGCCCTCGCCGCTGACATCTTGCTCTTCGGCGGCGCCGCACTCGTCGTCGGCGGAGTCATTGCCCTGATCGTGAGCCCAAGCCGTGACGACGTCGCACGCATCGATGTCGCGCCCACGTTCGGTGGCGCCAGCGCGACGCTGAGTGGCCGTTTCTAAGTAGAGCGCACCAAGCAAAGCGCACGCCGGGCTGAGCCCCAACGTGCGCGAAAGACTCGGAGTCCGAATCTTAGAGCCCAGGCCGCGCATGGCGGCCGGGCTGCGCTCAGTGTGAAACCGCGGAGATAATCTTCGGGTCCACGTCGAACTTCTTCAAGAACTTCGAGCGCTGGGACTTCATCGAGTCGACCCAAAGGCGATACTCGCTCTCACGGCCGCTCTTCTCGAAGTGGCGCCGTGGCTCCAGGATCTCTGCGGGCACCTTCTCGACGAGCGCAGCGTTCTCAGGAGCATCCACGTCGACGACTTCGTAGCCAAAGTCCGGGTCGATCTTCCACTTGATGTTGCCAGAGAGCAGTGCCTCAAGCATCGCGCTGGAGTGGCGAATCTTCACCTTCAAGCCCTTGCCTGCTTTCACGTCGCGCGCGTCGCCGCCCACGTAGCCCGTGTTCATGAGCCACATCGATACGCCGTCCATCGTCGCAGCGAGCTCGGCGAAGCGCTTGGCCTGCAAGTTGTGCTTCGCGGGGAAGAAAGGCTGCGTGAAGGGTGAACGCGTCTTGCCGCGATCCTTGCCTGCGGCGCTCGTCTTGGAGGTCTCTCCAAGCATGAAATAGCCAGCCGCCTGCTCCGGCGAAACGAAGCGCAAGATCCCCGGAGTCGCGGCATCCGCGCCCTCGTCTCGGTTGAGAATGCCCATCGACTTCACCGCTGGAATCGCGTTGAGATCGGCGGCACCAGGAATGGAGCTCATCGGAATGATCGAGCGACCATTCTGAGTCCACGTCACAAAGTCCCAGCCATCCTTCGGCACACCCAAGTCGGAAACGACCTCAGACGACGGCACCTCGCCAGCGATGTAGCGGTCCAGGTTCACCTGATCTGCGTTCGTCAGAAGCAGAATCTCGCGGAGACGCTCTGCCTCCTCCGGCGAGAGAATGCCCTTCTCGAAGTCGAAGCTGCCGTCCGCGTTAAGGAACGCGTTCTCAAGCCACGCGTCACTGCTGGTCGTGCCCTTGTAGATAACGGGCTCGGTCTCGAACTTGAGTCCGTCGATCTTGGCAAAGCAGCCATTCTCCGTGATGGAGAGCTCGCCCTTCGGCCAGAGCGCGACCATATCGTCCTGGATCGGCTCGGTGATCTCGCCTTGCTTCGAGAACGTCGTCGTCGTCTTGCCCGTGCCACTGAGTCCCATGACGGTCATCGTCACACGCTCACCATCACTCATCGTGACGGCCTTGGCTCCTGCATGAAGGACGAGCCCGCCGTCCTTCCACACGAAGTGGTTGAGCATACGCAGGACGCCCTTCTTCGACTCACCGAAGTAGTCCGCGCCGATGACGTGCGTCGTCCAGTTTTCCATGTCGACGATGATCGCCTGCTTACCGGGCATGTCCTCAAGGAAGAGGTTTGGCGTGTAAACGAGCCGAAAGTCGGGTTTAAACGCGGCGCTCAGAGTGTCACCACTCTCCACATCGCTTCGGGGAAACGAGAGGATCTGCTGCATGGCCGCGATGTTCGCGCCCTCGACGGTGTAAAGCCACGTCGCGCCGAAGGCTCGCTCGCCAAGTCCAACGTATCCGTCGACGGCAATGAGCTGGCCCTTTTCCGCGATATAATCGTTTTGGCGCGCGATGATCGCCTTCGCCTTCTCGCTTGAGATGACGCCACCGTTCCACGGGTGATCGTCCCGGTCATCGATGATGTAGGTGTATTTCGCCATGCGCGCCTTGTTGCGCGACACCTTGTTGATGCTGCCCGCGGCGGTCTTCTGAACCGCCGGCGTGTGCGCCAGGGTCAGGGCGACGAGCGCTTCCTGGCTGGGGTTCTCAAGGTATTCGACGTTCGCAATCGGGCGGGGGTCGAGTTTAGCCATAGCAAGAGTTCTCCCAAAAACAGAGCAGATCGGCACAGGCGCCGGCATGCGAAATAGCCCAGAGCGGCAAAAAACGCCACCGGCACCCGCACTCTGTATGCCAGAACGCACACATAAATCGGAAGAACGCCCCTGCAAGCAGCCCGTCTGCCTGCTAGTCCCTGTTTCATGGGCACTCCTCTCGCGATCTACCAAGGTGACGCCGAGGGCGATTGGCGCTGGCAAGCGAAAAACGCCTACCGAGACCTCGCACGCTTGGAGGCCGTTCTTCAGCTGACAGACGACGAGCGCACCGGAATTGCCCGGGCCCTGGACTCCGGCTTCGCACTCTCAGTGACGCCCTACTACCTCGGTCTCGCGGACCCACACGACCCGAACTGCCCCATCCGGAGGCAAGTCATTCCCGTCGCCGCGGAAGCGGAGATGGTCCCCGGGGACCTTCGTGACCCCCTTGGTGAAGAAGACCATGAGGTCGCCCCCGAGCTGGTCCAGCGTTACCCAGACCGCGCCCTGCTCTTGGTGAGCGACCGCTGCGCCGTCTACTGCCGCTTTTGCACGCGCTCGCGCATGGTCGGTGATGGTGGTGGTCCTCGCTCGATGGCGAAGCTCGAGGAGGCCTTTGCGTACATCGAGGGTCACCCGGAGATTCAGGACGTCATCGTCTCCGGTGGCGATCCCTTGGTGATGAGCACGGGCCGGCTTGTGCCCATCCTCAAGCGCCTCGCCACCATCGACCACGTGCTCACCGTACGCCTCGCCACACGCGCCCCCGTCACTATCCCTCAGCGCATTGACGAAGAGCTCTGCAAGGCGCTTCGGAGCGCACATCCCGCGCTCTGGGTCATGACGCACTTCAACCATCCCAAGGAGCTCACCGCCGAATCGTCGAGGGCCATCGCCCTCCTCGTGGACCATGGGATGCCCGTGATGAACCAAAGCGTCCTGCTCCGCGGCATCAACGACTCCGCCGAAACGTTGGAGGCGCTCTTCCGAGGGCTCGTCAAACGACGTGTACGGCCCTACTACCTTCTACAGGCAGATCCTGTGGGCGGAACAGCACATCTCCGAACGCCGTTGCAAACGGGCATCCAAATCATGGAGCGTCTTCAAGGGCGGCTTAGCGGGATCGCATTGCCAAAGCTCATCTGCGACTCCCCAGGGGGTCTCGGAAAGGTCCCCATCGGACCCCAGGGGATCGTCTCAAGCCATGGCGGCACCACCACATTAAAGACGTTTCGCGGAGACATCGTCGACTATATCGACCCCCCAATCGGGGCTCATACACACGAGACAAAGAAATAGGTGCTTAACACCGCGCCCCTCGCGGTGTATGGCGCTCCCGGCACGGGGTTTTGTCGACCACGTCCGCACTTTCAGGAGAGATCATCATGGAACGGGCACTAACGCTCACCAAGACCACCATCGGTAAGAAAGTCCTCATGGCCCTCAGTGGCATCATGATGCTGGGCTTCTCCGTGGGTCACCTCAGCGGAAACCTCAAAGCCTTCGCCAGCGCGCAGGCCTTCAACGATTACGCCGCATGGCTTCGCACAATGCCGACCCTTCTGTGGATCGCGCGCATTGGGTTGCTCATCGCCCTCGTCGTCCACCTCGCTGCGGCAGCTTCGCTCTGGGCCCGAAACCGCGCCGCACGACCCAATCGCTACGCCAAAAAGAAGGACCTTGCGACGGACTACGCGGCCAAGACCATGTACTGGAGTGGCCCCATCCTCTTCTTTTACATCGTCTTCCACCTGCTGCACCTGACCTTGGGAGGAGCAATCTTTGGCGACTCACCAGTTTTCGGCATCGAGGGCTACACTTTCGACCACCACAACCCCTACAACAATATGGTGAAGGGCTTCCAATACTGGCCTCTTGTTGCGGTCTACGCGCTCGGAGTGATCTCACTCGCGACGCACCTCTTCCACGGCATCTGGTCAATGTTCCAGACCCTCGGCGCGAACCACAAGCGCTACAACCCCTTCCGACGCGACGTCGCCATCGGCCTCGCGGTTCTCTTGGGCGTTGGCTTCCTCTCCATTCCCATCGCCGTTCAGGCCGACCTCCTCAGGCCTACAGAGCAAGCGTTCTACTACCCCGAACTCGCCCCTGACTCCGACGACGAGTAAGCGCGGCAGCACCCCCACCCTCCAAAACTTCACGGACCACCCGGCATTCACGGAAACATCATGGAACACGGAAACGACCAGCTCGCATCGAACGAGCCCACCGGACCCATCGAGCAACGCTGGACTGAACATCAGGCCAAGAGCAAGCTCGTCGCGCCCCATAATCGCCGCAAGCATCGCATCATCGTCGTAGGCACTGGCCTCGCCGGGGGTGCCGCCGCGGCCACGCTCGGTGAGCTTGGCTACGACGTGCAGTGCTTCTGCTTCCAGGACAGCCCCCGTCGTGCTCACAGCATCGCCGCTCAGGGAGGCATCAACGCAGCGAAGAACTACCAGAACGACGGCGACAGCGTGTACCGCCTCTTCTACGACACGGTCAAAGGCGGCGACTTCCGCAGCCGCGAGTCGAACGTCTACCGACTCGCCGAGCTCAGCGTCAACATCATCGACCAGGCCGTTGCTCAGGGCGTCCCTTTCGCCCGCGAATACGGAGGCCTCTTGGCCAACCGTAGCTTCGGCGGCGCCCAGGTATCGCGGACCTTCTACGCGCGTGGCCAGACGGGCCAGCAGCTCTTGCTCGGCGCGTACTCAGCCCTCGAGCGACAGATCGATGCCGGCACCGTCACGATGTTCCCGCGCACCGAGATGCTCGACCTCGTCATGTACGAAGGCAAAGCACGCGGCATCGTCGCGCGCGACCTCGTCAGCGGCGAAATCAAAGCCCACACCGCGGACGTCGTGGTTCTCGCCACTGGCGGATACGGCAACGTCTTCTATCTCTCGACGAACGCCAAGGGCAGCAACGCGACGGCAGCCTGGCGCGCACACCGTCACGGCGCCCGCTTCGCAAACCCTTGCTACACGCAGATTCACCCGACATGCATTCCGCGCTCGGGCGCCTACCAGTCAAAGCTCACGCTCATGAGCGAGTCGCTTCGAAACGACGGCCGCGTCTGGGTTCCTCGGAACAAAGAAGACGTGGAGAAGGCGCCGAAGGATATCGCCCCGGAGGACCGCTACTACTACCTCGAGGAGCGTTACCCCGCCTTCGGCAACCTGGTTCCTCGTGACGTTGCGAGCCGAAACGCCATGTACGTCTGCGACGAGGGTCTCGGCGTCGGACAGGAAGTCGACGGCGAACGACGCGCCGTCTACCTCGACTTCGCCAGCGCCATCACGCGCCTCGGCACGCAAGCCGCGCACACCGGCGCAAGCAAAGCTGAAATCCGCGAAGCCGGCGAAGCCCAGGTGCGCGAGCGTTACGGCAATCTCTTCGAGATGTACGAGCGCATCACCGGCGACGACCCCTACAAAACGCCGATGCGCATCTACCCCGCCACCCACTACACGATGGGCGGCCTCTGGGTAGACTACAATCTGATGACCAACGTGAGCGGGCTCTTCGCCGGCGGCGAAGCAAACTTCAGTGACCACGGCGCAAACCGCCTCGGCGCCAGCGCACTCATGCAGGGTCTCGCCGACGGCTACTTCGTGCTCCCCTTCACGGTGGGCAACTACCTTGGGCAGCAGGTCGCCGACGCCACGGACATCGATCGCCCCGAAGGCGTCTCCAGCATGGAGTACGCGTTCCCTCCCCTCGACGTCGACGACAAGGTTTGCACGGACGCCATCGCGAACGTTCAAGCGCGCGTCGAGAAGCTCATGAACGCGCCGGAGCCTAAGCACGGCCCCGACCACTTCCATCGTCGCCTCGGCAACATCATCTGGAAGTACTGCGGCATGAGCCGAAGCGAGAAGGGCCTCACAGCCGCTCTCGAAGAGATCCCAAAGCTCCGTGCGGAGTTCTACAAGCACATCAAGATCACCGGAAAAGAAGGCGAGCTCAACCAGACCCTCGAGAAGGCCGGACGTGTCGCCGACTTTATGGAGCTGGGCGAGCTGATGTGTCGCGATGCGCTGACGCGCGCCGAGAGCTGTGGCGGTCACTTCCGCGAAGAGCACCAGGTCGACGGCGAAGCGGAACGCAACGACGAAGAATACAAGCACTCCGCCGCCTGGGAATTCAGTGGTGACCCCAGCAAGCCAGTCCTCCACAAAGAGGCGCTCACGTTTGAATACGTCAAGCCTTCCACCCGAAGCTACAAGTAGGGCAAGTCATGAAGAAAAAGACCATCAAGCTCAACGTTTGGCGACAGAACGGCCCGAACTCCAAGGGAGCCTTCGAGTCCTACGAAGCCGTAGACGTCAACGAACACATGTCCTTCTTGGAGATGCTCGACACCGTCAACGAGAAGCTCATCGAAGATGACAAAGAACCTATCGCTTTTGACCACGACTGCCGCGAAGGCATCTGCGGCAGCTGCAATATGGTCATCAACGGTTACGCCCATGGCCCGCAGGAGCGCACGACCGTGTGCCAACTCCACATGCGCACCATCTTCGAAGAGAAGGACATGGACGAGATCACCATCGAGCCATGGCGAGCCGCGTCCTTCCCCATCATCAAAGACCTCGTCGTCGACCGCAGCGCCTTTGACCGAATCATTCAAGCCGGTGGCTACATCTCGATTCGTACCGGCGCAGCCCGTGACGCGAACGAAGCGCCCATCAGCAAAGAGGTGTCGGACCACGCGATGGACGCCGCCGCGTGCATCGGTTGCGGCGCCTGCGTCGCTGCCTGCCCGAACGCCTCAGCGAGCCTCTTCACCGCCGCAAAGATCGGCCACCTTGGACTTCTGCCTCAGGGCCAGGCGGAGAAAACGGACCGCGTCCGCAATATGGTTGCTCAAATGGACGCCGAGGGCTTCGGCTCCTGCACCAACCACGGCGAGTGCGAAAGCGCCTGCCCCAAGGGCATCTCCATCGACTGGATCGCACGCATGAACCGCGAGTTCGTGAAGTCGATGATCACCGCCAAAGACACCGTCGAAGCCCGCGACTAGTTCTCGACCCATCCGTGGCGCAACCTGTGCCACTTGGCTTCTGCTTCAGGGTCTCGTGTCATGGGTGCGGGGCCCTCATGCGTTGAAGCGTCAAGAACGAGTCTCGGCATGAGCCTTGCTCTAGTGAGGGTATGACTTATTCCCTACTCGTCCTGAGACGCTGCGCGGCGGCATCCCTCGCGCTCTTACTCGTCCCAAGTGTCGCCGGCGCTGTGTGCCGCGTGATCGAACCCTCCACCGGAGAGAACACCGTCGCCTTTGACCCGACGACCACCGTTCTTGTGGTTCAAGCCCCAGAGCAAGTCGTCGAATGGGTGTGCCCTCCTCCTCCCCGCACGCTGGTGCCGTGGGGCGAAGAAGATAACGACGACGCGGACGACAGCCTCATCCCACTCCCCCCCGCGGAGGAAGAAGGGAAAGCGGAGGACGACGAGCCCGTCGACCCCTCCGTCTGCTGGGACGGCTCCGCCGCTGAGCCGATCTACGACACCCTGACCCACGTCGTCGTACAGCCTTCAGTCTACGCACGCGGTGGCCGTGCAGGTCTCGTCATGCCGATTCATCGACGCGCCGATGTCCACGCCGGACCGGCGGATGTTATGGCCCTCGTCAATGGTCTCCAGGACGCCTGGGTCGAAGAGACTCTCGAGTTCCAAGAGGACGCTACCCTCGGCCACCAATGCTCGGACCCTCATTACGCGAGCGCAGAAGGCGCGAGTGGGTTCATGCTGCCCTCGCCTTTGATGCTCTACGGCTGCGGCGACAGCGGCAGCGACTTCTATCGCCCAGGCCTCGAAGGCGGCGAAACCAGCGTCGTCGAATACTCCAACGGCGAGAGTGTCGAGTTCGAGCGCATCCCCGTCAGCGACGACTACACCGCCACGGTGCTGAGCGCCTCTTCCGAAGACGCGCTCTTCCAGTGGATGGACGACAACGACTTCGCCCACGACGCCGTCGACGATGCCGCCTTCGCCAAGTACGTCGGCGAAGGCCAGTGGTTCGTCGCTCTGGAAGTGCACCCGGAAGATCTCGGCGGAGAACAGCAGGCCCTCGCGCCACTCGTCGTCACCTACCGCGGCGACGCGTTCCCCATCACTCATGAGCTGAGCTTCGACCCCGAAGGCGGCATCATCGAGACGGACCTCTTCGTCCTCGCGCCACAGCGAATGGCCGTAGAGGCCGGTGACTCCCTCATCACGTACGCCGGCGAGTTCAACCTCGATGTCTTCGAAGATGCAGACCTGAATCGCTTCGGACTCAGCGAGGGATGGCTCACGCGCATCCACATGGAACGCCGCATGTCCGACATCCTGCAGCTCGACACGCGGCTCGTCTCCGAAGAAGGCCCTGCGGCCACGGAAGAGGTGATTCCGACGCTGGAACGAACTACGCGCGTACGGATCGCTCAAGCCTGCTGCCCTGGAAACGCCATCCCGGATGGAGATGCGCCGGGTCGCATCTACAACGATTCACGCCGCTATCGCCTCAGCGATGGCGCACCGGACAACAGCGGGCTCTTCTACTCCGCCCCGGCGATGGACGACGAGTATTGCTACGGCGGCGCGTCCTACGATGAGGTCGGCTACGGCGGGAGTGACAGCTACGGCTGCACCGTCGCCGGCGCCACCGCCTCTTACTCTCCACTCTTTCTTGCGCTCTTTATCGTGTGGCGGAAAAGACGACGTCGTGTTGCCGATTCGACAACGAACAACCAAGGGGCGTGAAGGGAACTTCACGGTCAGAGGGGCAAAGAGCGACAACTTCTCCTGGTGTGGCGCCTCGATCTAGGAAAACCACGAGGTTCTAGGATGGAACGAAGCGTGCAATGCGCACGGGGTATGAACCTCGCTTCGCGCATCGCTCTCGCTTCGTTTCTCGCCCTCTCTTCGCTTCTTTTTCAGACGCCCACGTCTGCGCAAGATTCATTGAATGAAGTGAACACGAGCGGCAACGAAGCTCCTTGGAGCCAGCGCCACGCATTCGACCGGGACTTCGCCGGCGCCATCTACGGCCTCGGCTGGACCGGGCCCTACGATGGCTACGGCGGTGGTCTACGTCTTCGCTGGGAGCCCTTCGAAAAGCTCGGCGTCGAGGTCTACTCAGAGCACCTTCGCATCGACGACCCCGAAGGCCTTCGCCACGACCACCCCGTCGGTTTCAATCTCTATGTACCGTTCAGGCTGACGGAGAACTTTCGCGTGCGCCCGCTCTTCGGATTCTGCAGCGTCTTCAGCTTTGTTCATCCCTCGCAAGTCGGCGCTGAACGCATCGACGACATCCAGTTTGGCGTGCACGCCGGAGCCGGCATCGAGTACGCTCTTGGACGCTTCGTTTCGATCTTCTTCGACGCCCAGCTCACCTCGTACTTCGGTCATGGGCGCACAAACGGCGGCTGGTCTGCGCACGTCGGCGACAGCGTCGATATGTGGTTCATCGGCGCCGGCGCCCTCGGGGTCCAGGTTCATCTCTAGGCAACGAAGGAGAACTACTCGACGGCTTGGCTCCTACGCCGAATGAGCGATGCGAGAAACGCGAGCACCCCGAAGACGCCCAGCGCGATATACGCGGCGTTTTGGTAACGAGTGAAAATATTCTCAAGCTCGTCGATGTTCGTACCCACGGAAAAGCCCACGGCCAAGACGACGCCGTTCCACAGCGCAGCGCTCAGCCCGCCCCAAAGCACCACGGCTGAGAGTGGAAGGCCTGACACTCCTGCGGCGACAAAGAAGAGCGAGCGAAACGCCGGAACGAATCGGTTGATCGCCAAGTAGACCGCGCCCCGTTTCTCAAAGCGCGCCTGAAGCGTCTCCAAGTTGACGCGAGCGTTGGGCGTGCGCAAGAACGAAGGCCAGCGCTCCTGGCTCCGCCCAAGTGAGCGCCCAAACGCCCACGCGGCGACGCCACCCACCGTCGAACCCAGGGTCAGAACCGCCCAAACGGACCACCAGGCGAGCCCTGCTGTTGCGGCGAGGGCTGCGCCGGCGAGCGTGATGGTGTCTCCCGGAAAAGGCGGAAAGACGTACTCGATGAGCGAACTCAACCCGAGAAGCAGGTGAGTGAGCGCTGGGCCGAGCCCCGAAAACCAGTCCAACGCCTCCTGCACCGCACCAGCCTAAGCCCGCGTGAACCAGCGCGCATCCCCCGACGTGGTAGTTTCAGCGAGTGCGCCGCGTGCTTCGACTCATCGCGCCTTCGGGTCCCATCGCCGAGGACGATTTTCTGTCTGGGCTCGCATTTCTCCGAGAGCACTTCGAGGTGCGCTATCGCGACGACATCCTGACGCGACAAAGCTTCCTCGCTGGGAGCGACGCGCGCCGCCTCGAGGAAATACGCGAGGCACTCGCCGACGAGGAGGCCGTCGCCATCGTCGCCGTTCGGGGCGGACACGGGGCTCTGCGAATCGTGGACAAGCTCGACTTGGACATCGTTCGGCGCGCGTCAAAACCCATCGTCGGTTTTAGCGACGTCACCGCCCTTCATCTCGCCTGGGCTCGCGCCGGCGTTCCCTCGCTTCATGCGTCCATGGTCGGCGCCCTCGGGCGCGACGCCAGCATACGCAGCGAATGGCTCAGCTCCGTCGACAAGCTAGTGACGCAACAGCCCCAGAGCAGGCTCACCGGTCTCGATGTTTGGCGAAGTGGCAGCGCCAAAGGACGACTCCTCGGCGGCAACCTGCGTGTACTCGCATCCCTCCTGGGCACGCCTTACGTCCCAAGCTTCGAAAACGCGGTGCTGCTCCTCGAAGACGTCGGCGAGCACGCGTACCGAATCGACCGCCTGCTCACAACGCTCCGACTCCACGGCGTTTTCGACCAGGTCTCTGCCGTCGTCCTCGGCGAGTTTCACCAATGCGCACCAAGCGAAGCTCAGAGCTGCGAGGCGGTGCTGCGCGACTTCTTCGCCGACGCGCACTTTCCGGTTCTCGCCGGACTTCCCATCGGCCATGGGAGTCGAAATATCGCCGCGCAACTCAACGTCGACGTGGAGGTGCACGGCGGCGAGTTGCGGTACGTCTTGTGACTGAGAGCCAGCGGCGCTCTCACATTCCCCAGGGTGGTCGTGAGCGCGCGCCGCCGACTGGATCTACAAGGCGGGTTCCACCCCCATGCACTGCTGGAAGATGCCCATGATCATGCCAGACCAGTCGGTTTCAATCTTCACGAAGGAGCCATCGCGGGTCAGCGTGGGGCCCATGATGAACGCCCGTGCCTCGGAGGCGAAGGGTGCGCTCTTCAACACCGTCGTGATCGGCTCCCGCATCGGCGGGACGGCGTCCGGGGAAGGCGCGGGTACATAGACGCAGAAGCGTTGAACCTCGTCACGGGTCCATGAGAAGGTGAAGTTCGCGAAAAGGCCCTGCGTCATGTAGGGAAGCAGGTCCTCGTCCACGTGAAGTCCGAGGGCATCTGCGAGGGAACGAAAGTTGTCCTCCGTCGCCCAGCTCCGGTCTTGGAGCGGGAAATAGAGATTGCAGGTCTCATGCGCGAAGTCCGCCGCCACGATGCTGTAGCGCGACATCCCATGAGCGAGCAGCGCTGGCCGGGCGGCGCAGACCGCAGACGGCAGCGAAGGCATGTGCTCCTCGACGTCTTCGAGACGTCGAGACTTTCCGAGAAAGGGCCAGATCTTCTCGACGCCGGTGGTGGCGCTCGCATCCACCCCCCAACCCATCAACTCGCCCTGCGCCGCCTCCTTTGCGAACTGCCAGACTCGCCCTTCCGCCTTCACCAAACCCCCGTCGACTGCGGTCTGCATGGGGTCCGGGTATCGTCCTTCGAAATCGACGAACCGATAGGATAGACCTTGCGACCCACTCGGCTTGTTCGTTGTGCGCATCTCGACGGGTAAATTCTGAAAGCCGGCGGAGAAGACGTCGAGCACACGATCTGTGCGCTCGGGGTCGAGCTCAACCCCGATGAGCTCGGCCATCCGGTCGAGATCCGTTCGGAGATTCTTCTTTTTGATTTCACTCATTCGGACACTCGACTTTTCTGGTGCACCGCACCCTTTGGACTCTTTTTCCACGAACAGAATCCCAACAATTTCACGCCTCTACGCAGAATTGCGCAACAATCGTACAGCACTGCGGTACCATCCCCACTTCGTAACAGCAACGAGATCTGTTCATTCAACAAAAGAAGGTGTTTATGTCGCGCGACGGGGTCACTAGACGAGGATTTTTGAGTACTACCGGTGCGGCAGCGCTCACCATAGGAGCCTTCGACGCGACGAGCGGGCTTTGGATCTCAGAGGCGGAAGCGCGACCGCATCAAGTCCGCATACCGAGGCTCGACGGCGAGCTCACCTTTGATCCCAACGCCCTCGAGGAAGCCAGCGAAGACTTCGGCTACCTGATCTCGGGCCGTCCCTGGGCTGTACTGCGACCTGGCTCTCACCGGGACGTCGTCCGCATGGTGCGTTTCGCGCGCCGTCACCGAATGAAGGTAGCCATGCGTGGCCAGGCCCACTCGACCTATGGGCAGGCGCAAGCGGAAGGTGGCGTGGTCATCGACTCACGAACCCTTCAAACCGTCCACACCATCGCCGCCGATCACGCTTGGGTCGATACAGGCGTGGTTTGGCGCGACTTGGTCGCGCAAACAACGAGCGTGGGCCTCGCGCCACCAACGTTGACGGACTACCTCGGCCTGTCCATCGGCGGCGTCCTGAGCGTTGGCGGTGTCGGCGGCACAACCTTCACCGAAGGCTTCGTCGCCGACAACTGCGAAGAACTCGAGGTTGTGACCGGCGATGGACTCTGGGTCCGATGCTCTCGCACCCGAAGGCGGGACCTCTTCGAAGCGGTGCTCGGTGGTCTCGGCCAGTACGCGCTGATCTTGAAAGCGAAGATCAAGCTCGTTCCTCAAGAGCCGATGGCGCGCATCTACCAGCTCGTCTACCCAACGCTTGCGAGCTTCCTCGCGGACCAACGTCTCGTCGTCGCCGATGAGCGCTTTGACTTCCTCGAGGGCCAGGTGGTGCCGAACCCGGATGGCGGCTGGCTCTACATCATGGAGGCCGGTAAGTGGTACGGATCGACGCCACCGGATGACTCGGCGTTGATCGGCGATCTAGCGGCGCTCCCGCCAGCGACTGTGATAAGCGACCTGCCGTTCATCGCCTGGGCCAACCGAGTCGAAGGACTCGTCACGTTCTTGCAAGCGAACGATCTCTGGACCAGCCCTCACCCATGGTCAGACCTGTTCTTGCCCGACGCAGAGATCGAGGATTTCGTTGCGACAACGCTCGCCTCGCTGACTCCAGCCGAGGTCGGTGCCGGCGTACAGCTGCTCTATCCATTCCGACGTTCACGCACCGACCGCTCGAAGGTCCAGCTTCCTCAGTCAGAGATACTTTGGCTCTACGACATCCTGCGCATCCCGCCTCGTGATGTCGCGTTTGCCGAGTCCCTCGTCATGGATAACCGCACGCTCTTCGACCGAGCGACAGCCGCAGGGGGCAAGCGATATCCAATCAGCGCCGTGCCTATGAATCAAGGCGATTGGATCGGGCACTACGGGGGCGAATGGTTCTCCGTCGTGCGTTCGAAAGCACGGTACGACCGTCGCAACACGCTGACGCCGGGCCAGCGTATTTTCCGGCGTTGACCGCCTACGCGTGTTAGGAAAACTTGGTGAAGAACACCACTGAGATCGTTTTTCGAGACGAGACCCATTGCCAGTGCGTGACGGGCAATATCTACACTCTCTATACTCTCGGCGAGGCGTCGAGCGACAACATCCACAAGTTGGTCACGCACTTCGATCGCTTCGCCACGAGCGCCCGTGGCGACATCGCATGCATCATCATCACGGGTGCAGCGACGTCGCCCCCCGACGGGGATGATCGCCGCAAGGTGGCCAACGTCATGGCCAAGCACAGGGCACGTCTCAAGGGGCTCGCGATCGTGCTCCAGGCCGAGGGCTTCCGGGGTGCGATCATCCGCAGCGTCGCCGCCGGCATCTTCATCCTTCCAAACCCCGGCTACCCGACGAAGTTCTTCGCGAAGCCGGGAGACTCTTCGGCGTGGGTCGCGGAGCGGATCGACTCGACGTCAACTCAGGTAAGAGCGGCCATCGACGACACCATCAAGATCATCAGCTAAGTCTGTCCGCGGCAGGGAAGCTCGCTCAGAAAGGACGCGACAAGCAAGGGTCGGAAAATCCGACCTTACTGTTTGCGTTCAAGCCCAATGAGCGTGAAGAGCTCCATGCGGGTCATCGAGCTTTCCAAGAACGTCCCATGCAGCTTGCTCGTCGTCGTCCAAGAGCCAGGCTTTCGGACGCCACGATGACACATGCAGTAGTGCTGACACTGCATGATCACGGCCACGCCAAGAGGATCGAGCGCTTGCTGAATCGCGTCGGCGATTTGCGCCGTGAGCTTCTCCTGCACCTGAAGTCGCTTGGCAAAGACATCGACCACACGCGCAAGCTTGGAGAGACCCACCACCTTGCCCCTGGGGATGTACGCGACGTGGGCGCGCCCGACAAAAGGCACCATGTGGTGCTCACAGTGACTGTAGACTTCAATGTCACTAACGAGCACGATCTCGTCATAGCCTTCGACCTCTTCAAAGGTCTTTTGAAGATAGGTCTCTGGGTTTTGGGTGTAGCCCGCGAAATGCTCGGCGAAAGCGCGAACCACGCGGCCGGGGGTCTCGAGCAGCCCTTCACGCGCTGGGTCCTCACCGATGTACTTGAGGATCGTCCTCACGGCGTCCATGGCGGCTTGGTCGTCTTTTTCTTCGCTCATCGTTTCTCTCATTCCTGGGGAGCACATCACCCGCGATAGCGGGGACTATGGCACAGTCGTCGCGTGACGCAGACCACACTACGTAGCATTGGGGTCGTTCTCATCGTCCTTGGAGCCATCGCGTTCCTCGCCGGCATGGACATCATTCAAGTTCGCTGGCGTTTGGTGACGTGGATGGAGGCTTGGGGCCAAGACACCGCCTGGGTCATTCGAATCGCCACGGGCCTCGTGGGCGCCGCGCTTCTTTTTCTGACGCCGCGTGGCGACGACTAGACTCTGTGAGGACAGTCTTGGGTTGATTGAATATCGAGGGAATGCGACCGTCGCACACACTATGCGCACGCTCACTCTCATCACCCTTCTCTCCGCCGCCTGTGTTCTCAGCGCCGGCCCAGTTCAGGCTCAGCGCGGACGCTACGTCGACGCTCCGGCTCACCTTATCCAAGCTCTGGCGAACTTCTCGCAGCAGGCCTCTCGGATTCAAGGTGGAGGTATCGGCCAAGCCGTGAACCGCTTCCAGCGAACAATGCGCCGCCAGCCCGGCAACCTTCAAGTGCTCGCTCAACGCTATGGCGAAGTTCGAAGTTTGCTGCACGCAGCAGCGATCAACGACGTTCAAATTCTCGACGCGTGGGACGAGGTCGTGCACAGCTACCACGAGTACGCTGAAGCCGGCGGACAGGTCGGTTTCCAGCCGCCACATCAGGGCGGTGGAGTCGTCATCGCTCCACCTCCGCCGAACCAGGGTCACCAAGGCCACTTCTTCCAGGGCACCTTCGAGAACACCCCGGTGAGCTTCGCGGGCAACAGCCCCGACGAGGTCTTCCAGCGCTGCTCACAGTTCATGGCGCATTCACGAATCTCGCAGGTTGATGACATCAGCGTAAACGGACAACGCTATCGCAACGGTCCAAGCTTCTGGCAGAACGACGCGCTCTGCTCCATCGCAGCGCTCAACTCCGCGCCAGCTCACACCGTGCAGATTCGTGGCGACGCCGAAGGTACGCCCTTCGCGATTGGCGCGGGTCAGCAACGTGTGCTTCAGATCTACCTTCCGCGAGCGTTGGCGGGCCTGAACGTCGATGACCTCACGATCAACGGCCAGGCGTACCACAACCAAGCTAGTTTCTGGGGTCCCAACGAAGTGCTGAACATGGTCCTCTCCCAGAGCGGTGTTCCACAACAGAACCGCGTTCGACGCCGACGCCCTCGTCGATGAACGAAGAAGGCGAGGCGCCACCCAAAGAGGCTCCTTTCAGAGAATCGCCACGCCTTGGTCCCCTTCGGGCCCTTGGGTGGCTCTTCGTTTTCGGGCTCGTGGCTGGAGGAGTGCTCGTCGGCGCGTTGGCCTACCGAATGCTCGCGCCACCGCCCGAGCCCATCGAGACCATCATTCGCGAAACGCCCGACGTCGTCCGCGCTGTTCAGGATTTGGCGCGCCTTGAGAGCGCGCGAATGCACATGGAACGAGTGGTCGATCTACGCGACCGTGGATCAAGTCTCTTCGGGCTCGTTGAGACCGAGGACGCCATTCTCCTGGTCGCCGCCGCAGACGTGAGCGCTGGCGTCGACCTCACGCGGATGCAGGACGGAGATGTGGTCATCGAACCCGACATCCAGCGCGCAACGATCGTGCTGCCTCCGCCGGAGATCTTCGAAGCCCGTCTCGACAACGAACACACCTACGTCCACACCCGCGAGACAAGCGCTCTCGCGGAGCCGTCCTCTCAGCTGGAGACCCGGGCGCGCCAAGAAGCCGAACGGACGTTGCGCACGTCGGCCCTCGACGCTGGGTTACTTGAGCGTGCTCGCCAAAACGCGAAGTCCACCATCGAGGTCCTCGTCCGTAGTCTCGGTTTCGACGAAGTTCGCGTCCGCTTCAGCGACGAACCAGAGCTGGCGGCGGAAACGACGGAGACACTGGATTAGGACCATGAAGATCAGTCGGAAGTGGCGGCCTCACCAACCTTGGTCAGATGGGGCTGACACACCCCACCTGGCGACGCTGGACCCCGTTTCACCGGGCCAGAACGGCCAAACCTGGCCATCGAGATGGCGATCTCACCACGGCTCAAACCACAAAACGCCTTGGCACATACATTGCTTTTGAACACCTTCATGGACGAAAGACCCCAGCGCACTCTAGGATCTCTCAAGGACGATGATGCCGGCCTGACGACCGTCGAGTACATCATCATTCTCGCGCTCATCGCTATCGCCGCCATCGGCGCGTGGAACGTGTTTGGCGCTTCCATTGAAACTCAAGCTCGTGGCTCATCCACCACCATCGGCGGCCTCCCCCGCTGATTCGCCTGATTCGAACCTGATTTCTAAACAACCCTGAGTCGAATACCTGAGACACCGAAAGCCAACGATGCTGCTCCGCTCACGCCTCCTAGTTCTTCTCGCCTTCGCCCTTGCGGCTTGTTCCAGCGATCCCCCTGAGACTCAGGCGCCGGAGACGACCGTCGAGGTCCTTCGGCCCCCTGTCTTGGCGCCCCGCGCCTCGGTCCCGGAAACGGAAGAAGCCGTCGAGCGCGTGTTGGTGGAATCGGACGCGCTGACCTTCGTGTACCGGAGCGCTGCAGAAGCTGGCACGCCGCGCGAAGGCGATGTCGTCGCGGGACGAACCGACGGTGGCTACCTCCGTCGGATCACATCCTGCGTCGAAGTCTCCCCCACCCGCATTCGCTGCGAGACCGAAGTGGCCCAACTCACGGACCTTTTCGAGGACGTCCACTTCCGAGTCAGCTTCGAGCCACGAACCCAATCATGGACGCAGACCATCAACGGCGACGGCGTCGGCAGCCGCACGGACATGCTCGGCGGCAGCATCGAGGCGATCCCCGACATCCAGCTCTCCGAACACTGCACGCTCCCATCCGGGACAAATATTGAGGTGACTGCGGACTTCCAGCCACGCTTCGATACAGAGGTCGACATCTTCCGCCGACGGTCGCGTCACCTGCGAATCGAACTCGGAGGCGTTATCTCCGTCGGCGCCACCGCCACGATGAGCAATGGCGTCACTGTTGTGTGCGAGTTCGAAATCCCTGCGGAAGATCTCCCAGAGGCTGAGTTTACCAACTGGTTCTTCGTCGGCTGGGTTCCCGTCGCCATCACCCACACCATCGGCGCAAAAGTGGGCATCGAAACCACCGCTGGCCTTGATGCCGGCACCTTTGAAGCCACCGCCTCTGCCGAACTTAGCTTCGACGTGTACCTCGACTACCTCCAGGATCGCGGCTGGGATGCCGACGGCGACGCAGCGCGCTCCGCCTCCGCGTCGGCATCGACGAACCAAGAGCTCACCGGGCGAATCGGTATCACGGTCAAACCAGCACTCCTCTACCTCATGAAGATCTACGACTCCGTGGGTCCAGAGATTGGTGTTGTCCCTGAGATCGAAGCCGAGGTCTCTGCGACGCTCTGCGAGTGGGAAGCGCACGTCAACGGCGCGCTCAACGTGAGCTTGGCACCCAAGGTCGATGTGCCCGTCTTTGACATCAACATCCTTGAAGTGGACTTCAACCTTAACCTCATCGAGAGCACACAGCTCTGGAGTGGCGAGGGCACCTTCTCTTGGTGCAGGGACGCTGGCGGAATGCCCGACGGCGGAATGGGCCCTGACGCAGGACCCGGTAGGGACTCAGGACCTGTCATCTCAACGCCGGACTCAGGTCCTGGAGCCGACGCTGGTCCCGGTGATGGTGATTCCGGCCCCGCCACCGACGTCGGCCCTGGCGGTGATCCTTGCGGCATGGAGGCCGACTGCGCTGAGTGCACCACCACACCTGGTTGTGGATGGGGCGCGGACGGCTGCATCACGGCAAGCCCCGGCGCCACAGGCGTCGCGACACGCGCAGCCGAATGTTACGACTGCACAGGTCTGTCCACGTGCACCCCATGCGCCGAAGACGGTTTCTGCGATTGGTGTCCCGGTAGCGGCTGTCACAACACCTACGAAAATGCCTGTGCATCGCCCACGCCAGTCCTGATGTGCAGCTGACGTTTCGCGACATTTAGCAAACGCTACCAGCCTCCGCTCGACGCGATGCGTCGACGGAGGCTTTGTTCGTTTTGAGAGAGACACATCACCCATTGAGGGAATGGCGATTTAGTCCCGAAACCTTCACACTGCCGAGATGCGACGTTGGCGCAACTCTGTCTTTCTCGCATCGCTCGCGACGCTGATCGCGTGCACCGGTGCCATCAGCGACCCAGGCGCAGGCGACCCACCCATTCTACCGCCGATCCCTGGAAGCACAGTCTTCGAGCCGCTGAGTCCTGTGGTTCGCCGGCTGACGCGGGATGAGTATGCACAGACCCTGTCGGACGTGGTGGGCGTCACTCTCACGGGGACTCAACTCGCCAGCATCCCCGAAGACCGCCCTCTCGAAGGCTTTGCCCATATTGCCTCAGCGCAGACGGTGTTGCCGGAACACGTACTCGCGTACAACGACCTCGCTGGCGTGACGACGAGCGACCCCGCCTTTGAGGCTTTTGTCCTTCGTCACTCGGAGTGCACCAGCGCAAATGACACCTGCGGAGACGCCTTCATTCGAAGCGCAGGCGGAGCACTTTTCCGGCGACCACTTACGGATGAAGACGCAGTCCCCTTTGAGACACTCTTCGCTTTCATGGTCGGCGAAGATGCGGACTACGCTGAAGCGACCGTAGCGGTCACACAGTCGATGCTCCAGTCCCCGGGATTCATTTACCTTCTGCAGCGCGAACGTGATGCGACGGAGAGCAGCGCCGACGAAAACGTGAGAGTCATCCAAGGCTATGAGATGGCGTCGAAGCTCTCGTACTTCTTGTGGGGAGCTCCACCGGACGATGCCCTCTACGAAGCGGCGGCGGCGGGTCGTCTCGACACCGCCGACGGTGTCGAAACCGAAGCCATGCGCATGCTTGGCGAGAGCGAGCGCGTTCGCCGAAGCGTCGCTCGCTTCTTCATCGATTGGGCTCGCCTTGAGAGCCTGCCAGACGAGGACGGTCTCAAAGACGACCTCATCGCCAGCGCCGTCGAGTACTACGTCGACCGCGTCGAAAATGACGCCAACCTGTTCTCTTTGTTCTCCGACCAAGAGGTTTTTCTGACGCCACGTCTCGCCGAGGCCTACGGCGAAGATGCCGGCGAGGACGTCCTCGTGATCGAACGTACCGAAGGTGGCGGCATGCTCGGTCAACCAGGTGTCATCGCTGGGATGACAAACGCCGACGGCGGAGAAATCGTCGCCCGCGGACTCTTTCTTCTGAGCCAGCTCTTTTGCGGAAACGCCCCCAACTTCCCCGTCGAACTTCAGGGTGATATCGATGAGTTCGTGGCCGAGCAGTCCGAAGACGCATCAGACCGCGACATCGCCGAGGCGCGCCTTGAGCGTGAGGAATGCGGCACCTGCCACGCGAGCTTTGACCCACTGGCCTACGCTTTCGAGCGATACGATCATCGCGGTCTCCCGCGCACCGAAGATGAGCACGGCAACGAACTTCGTGTGGACGGCTGGATCCCCACGGGCCTTCACAGCTCGACGAGCGAGCAGACCTACGATGGCTTCGCCTCTTATATGCTCCTCCTCGACGGCAACTCACGCATCCGCGCATGCCTCGCCCAGAAGCAGGTCGAGTTTGCCATCGCCAGCCGCGTGGGCCTCAACCAACAGGGCGCCGTGACGGACCTTGTGGCGGCGGCGACGGAGTCCAGCACACACCGCGAGATGGTCCGCACTCTTGTTCGCCACGATGTCTTCCGCACGATGGAGCGCGCCCAATGACGAAAAAAATCTCACGTCGCCTCATGCTCCGTGGCGCTGGCAGCATCGCTATCGCTCTTCCCTTTCTTCCGGAGATGACACCCAGCGCGTCTTCGCAAGATGGCTCACCGCCGGGGCGCCTCGTCACGCTCTTCTTTGGCCTCGGTCTCGACCCGTCTTGGCAGCGTGATTTCAGCGGTCCCCTCGAGCCCCTTGAGCCTTTCGCCTCAAAGATGGCGCTCTGCTCCACGCGCATGCGGCAAGGCAACGTCGGCGGCGCACATTGCAACAACAGCACCGTCGTCTTCGTCGGTGAACAACAATCGTCCGTCAACGTTGCCGGGGGGCCTTCCATCGATCAGCTCGTTCGAGCACGCGTCGATTCGAGCGCCCCCACGCTGGCGAGCGGCCTTTGGTGGCGACGCGGCGCCTGTGATGCCCAAGCGCTCCGCGTCTACAACCCCGACGGGTCGCCGCGCCCACCCGTCAAACGGCCCTCCGAGGTCTTTGACCGCGTCTTCGGCTCATACATGCCGCCCGTCCCAGGCGGCAACAACGACGAGGCCCGCCGCGCGCTTCGCATTCGCCGCTCCATCTTGGACTCCGTCCTCTCCCAGTACGAATCCCTCCGCAGCGACCGCTCTTACCTTGGCGCGGATTCGAAGCGAAAGATCGATCAGCACCTCACGTCCATACGCGAGCGTGAGACCCAGCTCGCTCCCGCCGACGACATCATCGACAACCCAGGTGGCGCTGTGTGCGACATCGGCGCTCGACCCGGTGACCCGGACATCGCCGACTACGACCGCTTCACCTACGGGACCGGCGACGGCGCCCCGGAGATCGCGTGGCAAGACGTCGAGCAGGTCTTCTCCCTTCACGCCGATCTCTACACATTGGCGCTCCAGTGCGACCTGGTTCGCTACGGCAACCTCATGTTTGAGTCCGCCGGCGGACACACGAACCTCACCGGCAACTACTCGGCCATGGGCGACTCCACGAACTTCCCCGGGACGTCCCAACACGACGCCTACTTCCACGGCAACCAGCTCACCGAGGCTCGTCTCTATCAGCACTTCGCCATGAAGAATCTGGCGTATTTTCTGACGCGCCTGGATGACCCCGAGATGCTCGAAGCGAACGGCAAGACCGTTCTCGACAATATGACCCTCGTCATCGGAACAGAGTACGGTTGGAACCACTCACAGACCGATGTCTTCCACGCCATCGTCGGAGGAGACGGTAAGTTCGCCTCGGGGAACTTCACGAACCGAGAGGTCAATTGCATCGACATCTACAACGAGATCGTCGCAGCCCATGGCGTCGAAGACCCTCGCATCGGTCAGGCCAGCGGCGTCGACTCCGAAGGCGACGCATCGTTTCTCCGTGGCTGAACCGGCCCCACGGCGACGCCGCGTGACAGTGACGACCACATAGCCAGCGCTCTCCCGTCGAGACAACCGACTTCGACTGTCACGATCCCCGCGGGTTTTCGCACAAAAGCGTTCGTCCTGTGCCGGCCCTGTCACACCGAGGTTCTTCGCGTTGACATGCACTCCCTCCGGCGCCTAGGTTCCGGCTGCCCCCATGCGTCGCTTCGCCCTTCCCCTTGCCGCACTCGCGGCCCTTCTTATGCCTGCTGCCCTGCCTTCTACGGCGGACGGAAGCCATGCTCGAACGCTGGTTTACGTCAATGGACGGCCGACCTCCGTCCACTTCAACGACGGGGACAGCTTCCGTCAGCTTGACGGACCCTATTCTGGTCGCGGTTCACGTCTCGCGGGGTTCAACACCCTTGAGAGCTTCGGGCCGGCCCACGCCTGGGGCGAATGGCATCCCTTCGAGCTCTGGGTCAACGCCAAGTTGGCGACCTACAACGGGCGACAAGGAGTCTGGCACTGCTTCACGGAAGGCGAGACGGACACCTACGGACGTATCCTCCTCGACTGCCCCGACCTCGCGACGGACCAGATCCGGAAGGGCTTGGCCCACGCGATGCAAATCGACGACACCCCTGCGCGACCTGAATACCTCCGCGCTCAGCACGAAGCCATTCGCGCCCGGCGCGGAATGTGGGCCCACGGGGTCCCGGACTTCGTGCTCACGTCGCTCCACTCGGCGGACGAAGACCCCACGCGTGATGAGCAGTACAACCGCCTTGTCTCGTCCCGGGACGGACACTCGGAGCGGTGGACACACAACGATCGCTACCCAGAATGCAGTTTCCCCTGCGCCGAAACCGTCGCCGCTGACATGCCCCGCGTAATGGCATACGCCGAGCAGCTTCGAGCTGACCGAGAGCTCGCGCCTGTGCTCACGGACATCTCGAACATTCTCCTCATCGAGGCCGTGTCCCGCTACGCGCGCCTCGCTCTTCTACCCGAGTACCTCCCGGCGGCGACAACCGCCGCACTCGAACCACGCCTCGCGGCCGCTCGCGAGTCCGGTCAGCTCGGCCAAACCACTCTGACCACAGGCTCCTGCATGGTGTACGCGGACTTCCGACGCCGCTATGGGCGCGAACGTGCCGCTTGCCTCAATGGCCGAGGCCTTGATTCCCCCGTAAGGACGGTCCGATGAGCAAGCTTAGAGCCACGCCATTCCCGACGACGGCGCTCATGACAGCGCTAGTGACGACGGCGCTCATCACCGCGGCTCTCCTGCCAGGTTGCTTCGACATCGACCGCGTCATCACCGGCCCCCCCGTCGGCTTCGAGACCAATAGCCTCGCCTGCGCCGACGGACGCGACAACGACCAAGACGGCTTCGTGGACTGCAGCGACCCCGACTGCATCGCGCGGAATTTCTGCGGTGAGATCATCCCTTTTGCTCCGGCGAGTGGTTTCGAGGGTGACTTCGAGAGCTGCACCGACGGCATCGACAACGATGACAACGGTCAGTTCGATTGTGGTGACCGCAAGTGCCAGGGCGTCCAGGAGACCTGCTGCGTGACTGAGTTCACCGACGGCGCCTGCTCCGATGGCCTCGACAACGATGGCAACGGCTTCGGCGACTGCATGGACTTCGCTTGCCGCAACGGCACATTTACGACGGTCTGCTCTTTCGAAGCGGACTGTGCCGACGGAATCGACAACGACGCGGACGGCTTCGCTGACTGTGAAGACCGCGACTGTGCTTCGGTCTCCTTCTGCATCGTCAACCCTGGCCCGGAGAACACCGCGGAACGATGTGTCGATGGCATCGACAACGACGGCAATGGCTTCACCGACTGCCGCGAGTTCGCGTGTTGCGATGGCGGGACGCTGCCCTGCATCGACCCGGCCGTCGACACCCACTGCAGCAACCTGCCTTCAGAGACCACCGCTGAGGAGTGCATGGACGGCATCGACAACGATGGCAACGGCTTCATCGACTGCAGCGAGTTCGGCTGCTGCGGCCGCTCCGGTTGCCTCCTCACAGAGGTGCAAGAGTACTGTGACAACATGCCCGCAGAGGACACCTTCGAACTCTGCACCGATGGCATCGACAACGACGGAAACGGCTTCCTCGACTGCAACGACAACAGCTGCAGCCAGAGCGAGAACACAGACCTCAAGCGCCTCTGCGAAGCAGACTACGAGTCATGCACGGACTTCATCGACAACGACGGTGACGGCTTCCTCGACTGCTCCGACCGAAGCTGTGAAGGCTTGACTGAGATTCGCGAAACACCCGCCGGCAATCGCCGACTGAGCCCCTGTCTTGAGTCCGTATACCGGGCCGACGACATCGATGCTCGTACGCCAGGATTCGATGAAGAGACCCTTCGACGCATCGCCATCCAGGGCTGCAGCGATGGCTTCGACGGCGACTCCGACAACGTTCTCGACTGCGACGATTGGGACTGCCAATACAACCCGCTGCTCAACCCGCGAACGAACAACCCGAACTCAACGGACTTCAGCTTCTGCGAAGGCGCGACCTTCAATCCCGCCACCGGACGCTGGGAGGGCGGAAGCACCGCCACCCTTGTCCTTCACTGCCAGTTCTAGCGCTGTCTCACCGCCAGTTTTAGCGCGCCCTCGTTTCCAACGCTGCATAGCCTCTTGCCTCACCCCCACTAAGCGATGAACTTCATGCTCGGCTTTCGCCTTACCCTCCCTGCCCTTCTCTTGGCTCTCGCAGCTCCGGCCTTCGCGCAGGATGCAGCCGCTCAAGAAGCTCCCGCGACGGGCATGCCCGCTCCGGCTCAGACCGAGTCCGCTGAGATGATCCCGCCGCCAAGGACGCGGCCAGCTATTGTGCCGGTTCAAGCGCGCCCCGCGACGGAGAGCCAGTGCACGGATGGCGCCGACGATGACGGCGACGGAATGACAGACTGCGCCGATGCAGACTGCTTTCAGAACGCGCAGTGCCAGTTCGGCAACGGCAACGAGCAAAGCGACGAAGCCTGCAGCGACTGGCTCGATAACGACAACGACGGCGCTGTCGACTGCGAAGACGAAGACTGCGGCGGCAACTCCATCACCGTTTGCCATGGCTCTCATCCGGACGACTCCGGCCAAACGGCGCCCAATCAGGCGACGCACATTCCCTCGGGCTCGGGCGACGAGATGCCCGTCGACCTTATCGCGACCGGCGACGATGCCGACGGCGAACGCAACGACTACACCTGCTCCGACGGCGTCGACAATGATGGCGATGGCCGCACGGACTGTGCTGACTTTGGCTGCCGCTACGACCCCCAGGTCACGGTTTGCACCGTCAACCCTGGCTTCCGCGCCAGCGTCGTTGTCGGTATTGGCGCAAGCTACGACCTCGAAGCAGAGAACTCCGCCGAGGCCGCTGAAGTACGCTTCAGGCGCCTCCAGCTTCGAGTTCTCGGCTCCATCCCTTACATCAACAACTCCTTCTTCTTGTTGTCGATGCGCCTCGAGCGAACTGTTCGTCTCACCTTCGCTCACTTCCAGGTGCCCATCGGTCCGAACGGTCACTACTTCGCCCTCAACAGCGGCGGCGGAAATCTCTCGGCACAGGTCATCGTTTCGGCCGCCAAGCAGCCCCTCCTCGAACCTGCGTTCCTCCTGACGAATGCCTTCGAACAGGGTAACGGAGCTGCCCTTGAAGTCGGTGGTCCCCTCACCACCGATGGCTTCTTGACCTACCGCGCTTTCGTTGCGGGCGGCTCAGGCCGTAGCAACGGCAACGTCGGCGGACGCTTCTTCCCGGGCGAGAACGAGAACTTCACGTACACCGGCGGTGCCGCAGTGACCATCAACTTCATTGGTCACTTCAACCGCCTCGACTCGCCGATGCTGTACACGAAGGCACCTCTGGCCCTCGCGGTATCCATCGGCGGCAAGTACGACCAGCGCGCGACGGAGCGATACCCAGCGGGTCACGCGATGTTCCACTTTTCCCACTCGTACTTTCTCCTTCGTGCAGAGAACTACTTCAAATACACCCTCGACTACGGCGGGTCGGTTCAGAACGCTTTCTTGGTTCAGACCTCGATTCTTCTCTGGCCCAAGCACATTCTTTTGGCCGCCGACTTCGGCATGTACAACGGGGGCGCGTTCTCTGACCTGCCAGGCAGCGCCGGCCAGGACCAGCCGCTCAACGAGCTTCAGGGTCGCGTAGCGCTTCACTGGTACTGGTACCGAAACATCGGCACGCTGTCGTTGCTCTACAGATACCAGCAGGTTCAGGGCGAGCTCCTCAACCCCATCGACTTTGATGGCGAGCGTGTAGACGCCGACGTTGAACAGAGCATTCAGCTCGAGGCTCAGTTCCGCTTCTGATGGAAGCGCGCTTCACACCTAGGTGTGCAGCATCCGTGGCGCTCGTCTTAAGCGCATGCGTCTTGAGCGCATGCGGCCCAAATATCCCGGCGCGCTACGTTCTTGAGCGAGACGTCGGGGAATTCCAGTATCGGCGCTACCAGGAAGTTCTCGACGTCGAGTTTCCCATCGAGGGCAACACGGCGAACGGACACACGGCGACCTATCTGCGCCGGGGTACACGTCAAGATGGCGCCGACCTCCGCGTCGCAACGGCCTTTGTCACCGTGTACAGCGAAGCGACGTCCTTGAGCGCGGAGATACGCGAACGCCTTGAGACCCTTAACAGCTACGAGCTGGCCGTGCGCAAGATCAACGGCGAGTGGGTCTGGGTTCTCGACGGCGGCGATATTCCGTGGGTCATCTGGGTCAGCGGACGGCACCTCATCAAGCTCGGTGGGTCTCCCGAAGAAGTCGACGACGAAGACAGTGACACGGAGTACGGCATCCCCGACGACATTCTGGAAGCCTACACCGACCTCTTCTCCAGTGACCTCGACGGTCAGGGCCAAGCGCGCGAAGGCAGCCCAAGCTACGGCGCCTCGCATTCCGAAGCGGAAGACAGCGAAGAGCTCGAAATCCCAGCGTCACTCCGCGATGACGCGCCGATCTGATGCCGAACTCCACGCACAGCGGGGTGTTGGAACGCCTTAGGCCAGAGCTCAGCGCTCTCAAAGCGTATACGGTCCCGAAGGACACCCCAGCGATCAAGCTCGACGCCAACGAGAGCCCCTTCGAGTTGCCCGAGGATGTGCGACGAGAGCTCGGCGAGGTCATCGCCGCCTGCTCATTTCACCGTTACCCCGACGGCAGCGCCGAGGCGTTGCGCCAAGCCCTCTCGCAACATCTGAGCACCGGCGCACAACCCCTCGACGCCGAACGTATTCTTCTCGGTGTCGGATCCGACGAGGTCATCACGATGCTGATGAACGCGTTCTCTACGTCAGGGCCTGACGCTCGCGCGGCCGGCATCGTGTTCCCCTCGCCCACCTTCGTCATGTACGACGTCAGCGCTCGCTCACACGGGCTTCGGCCCCTGCCCGTCCCGATGGACGCCGACTTTCACTTCGACGAAGCAGCCTTCGCAACGGCGCTCTCTCAAGAGCCCGCCCTCGCCTTCTACGCGACCCCGAACAACCCAACCGGGCGCCCCATTGACGACGCCGTGCTTCGTCGCCTCATCGAGGCGTTCCCACGTACACTTCACGTCCTCGACGAAGCCTACGGACCTTTCGAACGCGGTCCGGACACCCGACCAAAGACCCGGCGCTCATGGGCCGATGAGTACCCCCACGTCGCGGTGATGGGAACGCTCTCCAAGGTCGGACTCGCCGGACTCCGTATCGGATATCTCTACGCGGGCGCGGTAGTCATCAACGAACTGCAGAAGGTCCGGCAGCCCTTCAACCTCAACGTTCCTGCACAAGTCATAGCGACGCACCTGCTCACTCAGCACCACGCGCTCCTCGAATCTCATGTTCGCCAAATCATCGTCGAACGTGAGCGCATGTTTTCTGCGCTCTCGGCGAGGACGCCGATCCCATCAATGGCAAACTTCCATCTCGTTAAGATGAGCGCCGAGCGAGGACAGAGCCTGCGAGCGTCGGGCATCGGAGTGCGCATTTTCCGCGACAAAGCCCTGGAGGGCTGGGCGCGAATCACCATCGGCACGCCGTCGGAAAACGACGCGCTCTTAGCCGCGCTCGTCGACTAGGTGTTCTTCGGATCACGGCCCACGCCGGGACCACCGAGAATCTCTCCGTCCTTCGACTCCGAAGCGGCTTTCGTTTCAGAAGCGTTCGGAAGAAGTGACGGAAGCCGACTCTCACGAGGGAGGTCACCGAACCAAGCGAAGAACACCTTGAGGGCCTCTTTGCGCTCCGGTGTTAAGAAGTCGAAGTTCACTCCTCGGTCGGAAATTTCCCAAAACTCCCCTGTCGTCACGTTGAGAAGCTCATCGCGAATGCTCGCAAGTCGGTCTCGCCGTTCGCCTTCCATGTCCCGGAAGATCTCTCGGGCGAGCTCTTCCGCATCATGCACCAGGTAGTACGTGGCGAGCTTCAGCTGCGCCTTTCGGACCCCACGAAGGCTCACCTCCTGCACCTCGCCTTCTGACTCCTTATCCACTTCGAGGAAGATTCGAAGGAGTTCCCTCGACGCCTCAGACTCTGAATTGAATGCGATTTCATTGAGCTCGCAAAGATCGTAGGCGACGGTCTCAAGCAAGAAAGGCAGCTTCGCACCGAAACTCGTGAGGCCGTAATACTTGAAGTAGCGAGCGATCTCGATGCTCTGGGCGCCACCATTGTGGTGCAGCACACCCTCCGCAAGCAACCGATACTGATGCAGTATGTTGTAGGCCGTCCGCACGTCCCGGGCGTTCACGGTGGCACGCAGGTAGGTGTTAAAGAACTTCACAACCAGCGCAAAGAGCTCTTCATTGCCAACGCGCACAGCCTCCTCAGCGATGTGCCGGGTGTTGATCGCGATGAGGTAGTTGATGTCCCTCATCCGGTTGAGCGCGTCGTTGTAGATGGTCTGGTACTTGCGCAGCACCTTCATTTCGAACCACACGCGGCTCTTGCTCACTTCGTCCAGAACTTGGGCGCTCATCGAGACGAAGTCCGGGTTCTGCGCGAGCGCTCCGTCGACGCGGAACCACTCTTTCGCGAGCGTCTTCCGAACAGGCTGGTAGTCGATGACCATCTTCATCAAGGCGTTGACGCTGGCCATGGAGACGCCTTTGTCTTTGTGCTCCATCGCGTTTAGCCCGACGTCCGCGAGCTGCTCAACGCCGCGCACAGCCTCCGCCTGACGCGCTTTGACGGGCATCTGACGTTTTCGACTCACGACCTTAAGCGTGTGACGACGAATGCGATCGACGATCTGGATCGGATTCAAAAAGTCGAAGACGAACGCGAAATACGGCAAGAGCAGCAGCAAGCAGACGCCCAACATACTCATCGACACGGTGACGCCGAGATAGGGCACGAAGCCGCTGCCCCCGGGCCCGTTGTCGAACACAAGGCTCACGGCAATCGCCTGCAGAGCTGTGATGACAAAGAAGCCCATTACAAAGAAATTCACGGGCTCCGCCACGAAGAGTTCCGTCACGCGGTGGGTGTAGCGATTCGACGCCAGCTCCACGATAATCGCCACAACGGTGATGGCGATGCCAAGAACCGCCGCAACGATTTCGCCCGCGTTGGACATCGTCATGGCCGCAGCCTCTGGATTTGGGTGGGTCAGCAGAGAGAGCTGACTGAGCACTCCGCCGGAGTCCACCCAGAAACACAGGACGAAAACAGCGACGGCGCCGCCAAAAAGAAGGCTGAAGGGTAACAGCCAAATACGAAAGGACCTGTCGCTCCCGTGCGCCATGGGGCAGCATACCGTTGCGGGCTGGACCGTGGCACCCTAAAGCGGCTCCTCTCCCCAAACCGCCCCCTTTCCCTTTCAGGCCGCGATGAGCGTTTCCACCACCGATACTCAACCCAGCGATGTTCAAGAGCCCGCCAGCCCCGAAGCTGCGCGAGTAGCCGCCGCGTGGATTTCAAGCGTCGGCGCCGATCCTGAGCGCTTGGCGTCGCCTCCCCCAAAGCCCACGCCCGAGGAGTGGCGCGCGTTGCCCATCGATGAGCTTCGCCCGCACCTGGACGAGATGCTTATCTCGAAGAACCCCGAACCCGGCCTCGACGCGTGCGCCGAATGCGGCGTGCTGGACGTGTGGATGCCAGAGGTCGCTGCGATGATCGGGTTCGGCGATGGCGAATGGCGTCACAAGGACGTTTGGAAGCACACGAAACAGGTCGTGAAACAAGCCGTTCCTCGACTCGAGGTGCGCTGGGGAGCTCTCCTTCACGACATCGGCAAACCTCGCACGAGAAAGATCGATGAGAAGGGACGCGTGACGTTTCATGGTCACGCGGAACTCGGCGCACGAATGTACCGCCGCAAGATGGAGACACGCCTCGAGTTCGAAAAACAGCTCAGCGAACGAATCCACTTTTTGATTCTGCATCACCTGCGCCCTAGCCAGTACGCCCAAGACTGGACGGACGCCGCTGTGCGCCGCTTCTACAAGCAGATGGGCGAAGGCCTCAAGGACCTACTCGACCTATCACGTGCGGATATCACGACGAAGCGCCCCGAAAAACGGAAGCGCGGCGTGCACAATATCCACGCCCTTGGACAGCGCATCGATGCGATTCGCAATGATGATGAGAAGCCGAAGGTCCTCCCCAAGGGCCTGGGCCAGCACATCATCGCGCGCTTCGAGATTCCGCCGAGCAAACGCCTCGGCAACCTCATCAAGCAACTCCAAGTAGACGTCGATGAAGGTCTCGTCGACGCGGGTCTCGAGTTCGAAGAGTACCTCACGTACCTCGAGACAAATCGCGAGCGCTTCGAGCTCGACGCCTAGACCTTTCCGGGATGTCGAAAGACGACGTCGCGAGTGAGTTCTTTGGCTTTGCCAAGGACACCGCATGCTCTCGCCCCACGCGAACCGGAGCAAAGCGAAAGCCCCGCGCTCGCCGAGGATCAGCGCCGGTGATCGTCTCGATTCGGGGCGAATCGCTACTCCGCGGCGATGACAATGTCGCCGTGGGCGTGCACAGGGGCCCCTTCGCCACTCTGGATCACACACGCGGAGAAGAGCGCGCGCGTGGGCTCGTCGACCAAGAACGCTTGGCTCGTCGCCGAAATCGTGACGCCGGCGAAATCGAGACGTCCATCACTGACACTCAAAGCCACCTGGCCACGGATGGAGCCGCCCGTCGCACGCAAGACACCACCCTCCAGAAGAACACCTGTCCCATCGCCGGCGACGATGTCCACGTTCTCCATCGTCACATTCGAGTCGTGGATGAGCAGTTCGCGAATGCGCGCGTTCCGAATCTGTACGCCTTCGCATCCACGGAGCTCGACGCGCCCGTATTCCCCTTCCAACTCCACGCCCGCTTCACCGTCGCAAGCGAAGTCGCCGTGCGTTTCCAGGCTCTGGGCGGGCGTCGGCGGCGCTCCTGCGAAGTGTGCGCTCACCGCCGCGACAAAACGCTCTGGGGCATCGCTCATGGGCACGTGGGCAACCCCTTCAAGAACATTCAAAGGCGTACGAAGCCGACCTTCTAGTGCATGCGCAGTGCGCATCGGTGCAACACGGTCCCGCTCTCCCCACAGCAAGAGCGTCGGCGCCTCAATGGCCGAGAGCGCCGGCCCGACGTCCGTGATGATGAGGGAGAGCGCCGCGATCTTCCCCGGGTCGTTGCCAAGAATCAACGAACGCATGCGCGGCTGCGACACGATCATCTCTGGGTCCGGCTCCACTGAGCGACCTATCGATAGGAACGTCTCCATCATCCCCACCGGCATCGCGGTACCGCCTTGGGCGCGAAGCGGATCGATAAACTGGGACGCCGCCCACGCCTCGCGATGAAGCACGCCGGCAACGTCCACGAGTGCAAGCCGCGAGACGAGCTCTGGATGTCGACCTGCAATGAGCGCAGCGATGGCGCCGCCCATCGAGTGGCCAAGAAGGAACACGGGACGCCCCTCGAACTCACGCGACATGAAACGCGCGATGTCGTCTGCGTAGTCCGAGGGATGAAACGAATGCTCCGCCGCTGCCGACGCGCCAAACCCCGGTAGGTCGAGGGCGAGAACGTAAAAGCTCTGCGCCAGTCTGTCAGCGACACCCTCAAAGTCCGAGGACGCATTCTCGCCGAGGCCGTGAATCATAAGCAGCGGAGGCCGCGAGGCGTCGCCCCAACGCCGCACGTTCAAAGTTCCTGCGTAGGGCGGCGCGGGCTGTCGCTGAGCGCTGACAGGAAACGTGGTCGTCGGAGTGCGCGGAACGCTTCCGCACGCGTTGCTCGCCAAGAAGAGAAAACACCAGGCGGGAGAAAATCGAATCATCGCATCTCTTGTACCCCGGACGCCGACTTCGGCGTGACCCCTGAACGTAAAAAAGGGGACCGGCTAAGCCAGTCCCCTCTCTACGGCTCTTTCGAGACGCTTAGTAGCGGTAGTAGTCAGGCTTGAACGGTCCGCTCTGCGGAATGCCGAGGTACTCGCTCTGGGAAGGCGTCAGCACAGTGAGCTTCGCGCCAAGCTTGCCGAGGTGAAGTGCCGCGACCTTCTCGTCGAGCTCCTTGGGCAGAACGTAGACCTTGCCGGTCTCGTACTTGTCGTTGGTGCGGTTCTCCCAGAGTTCCATCTGAGCAAGCACCTGGTTGGTGAAGCTGTTGCTCATGACGAAGCTTGGGTGACCCGTGGCGCAACCAAGGTTCACAAGGCGGCCGCGTGC
>JBLHKB010000015.1:0-35429 GCA_047619315.1 Polyangiales bacterium | reverse complement strand
CATGCTGGAGAGCCTCGTCGCTTGGTCGTGCCGGGAGCCTCGCCGCCAGCTCCTTGGGCAAGGCCTCCAACGTCCATCGGCCCAGCCACCAGGCGACGACTACGGAGAAGAGCCGCTCATAGCGTGCCCCCTGTTCCACGAAGCCTCTCGGGAAGCCGCCCAAACGAAACGTTCGCAGCACGCTCTCAACTCCTCCAATGGAGTCCATCCAGTCAAGGAAACCTCGAACGCTCTCCACATCGCCGAACACTCCGGGACGGGACGCGCTCCGTCGTATCACCCAGCGCGGCTCCGAAGCGTGTCGAAAAGCAGCTTCTCGTTGCACTGGTGAAAGGACCCGCTTCTTGGCGCGTGAGCTCGCCGCCAACTCCCGAAGCTCTTTGAGAACGTACCGTTCACCGCTCTCGTACTTCTGCGCCTCGTCGTACCCCGCGAGTTCGAGGTTTCCGCCCGCGGCCGAAGCGATGGAGTAGTTCTCGAAGTAGCCGCCGTGGGGCCCACTTCCGGCCTCCCGCGAATAGCGCCCCTTGCGCTTATGCTCGGCTCGAATGGTCGCCGGGCCCAGATGCGCTGAGACCTGAGCGAGCGTAGCCGCGCCGGCGACGACGCGATGAGCAGCGCGCGTGGCGAGCACTTCGGCAAACTCCGATTCTACGTCGAACCTTCCTTCAAAGACCACAACCTCCTTTGAACCAAGAACCTGTACCAGCGTCCCACCGCTACCAGGGAGCAAAAGCAAATCGCCTCGCTTCGCCTTAAGCAACGGCGCCGCACCAATGACGCCAGCCCGACGAAGGCGCACCAGTAGTCCCGAAAAGCGCGCCTCGAAATCTCGTTGAAGCGCAGGTTCGGCCTCGTCGATAAGATCGCGCAGTTCGCCGGCCGCCATCACGTTGTCCATGGCCGCAAGCGCCAAGAGCCGAACGCTCTCCCTTCGCTTTATGGATGCAGACACTTGCAGCGCGGTGTCATGGGCCACCGCTGGATCCACCTGTCCATAGCTGCCCGCGACAATCTCCGCTGCAGCCCAAGCGTGCAGCCCATCGTCGACATCAAGGTACTCCTGCGACCCGTCAGCGGCCTGCCGAAGCGCGGCGGTGATCGTGACTTCACTTCCTTCGCCCAACATCGCGAGAAAATCGCATCCCGCATCGGAATCAAACGGACCAGAACCCCGAGTACCCATCGCACCGTCATAGGAAACCGCTTGGTCTCCTGCAAGTGCGCCGCTCAGCTCCTCATTCCTCCACGAGAAGCACTGGCTCTTTGTCCTCCGGCATCTCGCAGAGCTCCGCGTCCGTCAAAGCTCCTGCCCGTCGTCGACGAGGTGAACGAAGTGCCACGCCCAACAGCCTGGAGTAGAAGCGCGCCGCCGCGGGCAGATCGGGAACACGAATGCTCGCGTAAAACTGCACCGGGTCTGGGCCTTCGGGCACGTCGCGGAGCGCCGCGAGCACTTCGAGACGAGCGCGAATCTGGTCACGGGCGACGTGGAAGTCGTGCAGCCGCTCCTCGTCCGTACGCTCCTCGTCGTTGCGGTCGGGGTCCTGGAGCGGCCAGTGCATACGCGGAGGGGTTTGGGTTGCAGTTCACTGCTTTCCGGCGTTTCGCCAATGGACAGTTGTCAGCTTTATGGCTGGCTTTGCGCTGCCGCTTTGGAAGATGACACCATCAGCGCAAGCGCCACGATCATCCTGCACTTGATCGAAAGCCAACGCGAAAGGCGGGACGTCAGAAACTCAAACTCCATTCAGCACTACCCAAGCCCAGGCGAAAGTCCCAGCGCGGCTCGACGAGGGAGATGCCATTCGAGGCGCGCCAACGGGCGCGTCGCGTGATTAGACGACGTGCGCGAATGAGCAACACGGCACCCACCAGCGCCAATCCCGCGCCGACGACGGACCCACCAATAATGAAGGGAAGGTGAGCCTCGTCGTCCCTCTCCTGCACGCTCCGACCGATGGGAAACGATGCAACGAACGAGGCCAAGCCCGCGATAGCAAAAGACCACCCAACGGAACGAAGCCGCCGGACTTTCAAATCGAAGCGCTCTGGTGTGAAGCCGAGCGTGAGCGCGAAGTCGGTGTGGAGCTCTGGTGCTAGATTGTCGACGACCTCCGGTAGTGCTTCAACGCGGGGCTCCTGTGCCTGACTCACCTGATGGGTGGCGAGGACAAGGAAGAATGCGAAGACCGCGCGACTCACTCGGACTCCAAGGTCAAGCGTTCTTGGGCCACTCGCTGGTCCCATCGAGGCGTCCCGCCGTTGGACATGTCGCGGGGCACACGATCGCCAGGAAGCGAGTCGGGGTCCGCAAGTGGAGGTCTCGCCTCGGGAGCTTCTGAACCGCCGCCGCGCAGCCCACATGAAGGAGCGCGGTAGTAAACGTGTCCATCGATATAGTCGTTGTCTCCCTCATTTGTTCCTCGCTCGGTGTTGAACAGAACCGGGCGTTGGAGCGTGCTGATGTAGGCACCGCCACTCCAGCGAAAGCCGGGGTTGTTTGTGGACACCAGGCCAACGTAGTCGCGTTGCCAGGAGTTCTGAAAGATCTGGACGACCCCTGCCGTGTTCTGCAGAACACGGTACACCTGCCACCATTGGTAGTCGGCTCCGCTCGACGAGCTACCATTGGCAATCCACAGATAGACCGCGCCACTGCAATCCGTGAGAAGAGCCATACCGGCAGCTCCTCCGTAGCAATCGCTTAGGTCGTCCCCGTCTTCATCCGCGAAGCAATCCGGTTCATATGGATGCGTGCCAACGGCGCCTGGCGTGGGGGCGTAGTGGAGAAAGAACACCGCGGCGCCGTCGGCGGCGGGCGTCACGCCAGGCGGCAGGTCGATATCAAAGGCAGCGGAATCACTTGCGGTCTCCTTGTCGTAGTCCTCAAGGGCCAAGACAACATAGTCGCCATGAGCTTGGACACCACTGGGGTGACCATAGTCCCCTCGTATGTTCTGACGGTACTGCCGCTCAGGATCGACGCTCGTGTAGTAGACGGTGTCGTAGAGCCCACACGCACCGGTTTTGACGTTTTGCTCGTAGTAGGTGAGGCCGCTGTCGAAGGCATTGTCCGTGTGGATGACGCGGCCAACTCGTGTCTGAGACCCATCCGGGTTGAACTGAACGATGAGATCTCGAAGGCGGGCGACTCCTTGAGTGTGCGCTGAGGTCCCCGTGTTGAACATACTTCCGCTGTCCAAGCGGTAGCCGGCGTCAGGGTGTTCAATGTCGAGGTTGGGTTGATACAGCTCTCTTGGCGACGTTGGGCTCGTTGAGGGCAAGTCGATACCACAAGGCGAGCAGGCGTCCTGGGCGGTGTGCATGCAACCGACGCGTCCTACGCTCACATTAGGGACGAAGCCTGACGTCTGTAGACCCACGGCGCCGTTGTCGTGCGAGGTGCAATCGTCAACGAAGTCGCTCCAACTTGAGCTACCTTGAAGGCAGCTGTTGGTACCGAGGATCCCGGTATCAAATGTGTTCAGCACGTACCCATCTGCGCGCCGAACGGCACGCACGTTCGTCCTCTTACCTACCGCGCCGGCTTCCCAGTAAACAGCTGGAATCATAAAAGACCTGCTCCAGGCGTAGACGCTGTTGCCAAACTGTTACTCGGTTCGAGTGAGCTTTCGTCCTTCGACGATTCTTGCGGGACCACTTCCGCGCAATCTCGCGAGTGGCCTGCGACCACGCCATGATAGCGCACCATGTGAAAAGCGCGGCGGCGGGATGAGCGCGCAAAGACGGCTGATGAAGAGTAGGTCGAGCAACACGGAGTAGATCCCGTCTTTCCACGCGCTCTTGAAACGTATTCGCACGCGACGGCTGCTCAGACCGCCCGCCAGCTCGAAGAAGTTGGACGCGCCGATCATCGCCGAGAGCACCACCACATCGAAGGGAAGCTTCAGCAGTCTTGCGAGGCCGTAGCCGAAGACCCCGTGGGTCTGAATGAGCAAAGGGATGGCGATGAGCACGACACGCCCCTTGGCGTCAGGATGTACGCAGCACTCAAGGCCAGGAAGAGGGCGAAAACCGCGGCGTCCGCCTGAGCATCCGTGGCCACGGCTTGTGCCGCGTCGGCCGAAGAATGCCACTCTCGCCCATCAGCTCTCCACCGTAGACTGGCGTCCCGGCGGACGGCGGCGTTGCGCCGGTCGGGCGCACTCGTTTGTCGGCGTTTCACCGGACGACTCGCCGGCTCGCTTCCTGCATTGCGGGTTCAAGTGGCACGGGCAGCGACTTCGACGTGCGCCGAGCAAACACGCAGCGATGGCTACGCGCCGCGGCGACCTGAAGATACGCTCCTACATGCGTTGGTATGCGAGCGCTGGCCGCGATTCCGCGAGCGCGCCGAAGTCCAAGGCGGCTTGCCGAAGTTCGTGGAGGAAGAGTTCGATGCGTATCTGCGATGCGGGATTCTGGAGTACGGCCTCATCCAGCTCGCGTGCTACGGATACGGCCATGAGATGGTGGTGGGTTTCTCCTGCAGGCGCGGCTTTTGCCCGTCTTGTTTGGGCCGCCACATGTCGGACATCGCCGCGCGCCGGACGCCGTCTTGCCCGAGGCCTTGAAGAGCGCGTGGAATGACAACACCCACTCCGTACTTCTCGACCCCCTCGACAACATCCGGCCGTTTGTGTGCCCTCATCCCGCCGCCACGCTTTCATATGTTGCGCTACCACCTGTTGTTTAACGGCACCGTACTCACCGGTCATTCGCGGGGCCGCGCCGAGGTCGTCCTGCAAGCATCGGCGAAGGACGAAAGCCTCGAACCAAGCAACGACGCTCAGCAGCTCTTGTTCGAGCCTATCTCTCCTCTTGAGCCGATACCTGCCAATGGCGCGCCGCCCATCCCGACGCCGGCTGAATGACTATGCGTGAATCCGCGCTTCGATGATCCGCGCTTGATAATGAAGTCGCGCAACGGCTCAACGTTCGAACGGTTGCGGATGCTCAACGTCTGTCCGTGCGCCAAGTAGATCACCGCGCAAGCGACGAGCGGATGGACGACTTCATGATGTGGTGAAAACTCGACGCCCGCTTTGCCCGCTTCGGGCGACTTTTTGTCCGACACTCGCATCAGTCGCGACATTGCGTCGCTGGGTTCGGAGCGGGCAATACGCTTTTAGGTCCCATTTGCAGGTACTGCTCTTGGTACGAGAACTGCTACTCGGCGCATCATGCGAACCACCGTGCTCTTACTACTTCTCGGTTGTCATCAATCGAGCGCGCCGCTTAGCCCAACAACGGTATCGCTGGTGGGTCTGCGCGCACAAGACGACGCTTTGATCCTTGAAGAATATGTTCTCGGCAACGAGACCGTCGAAACCATCGCCCGCCTTTCGAGCATGACACGACCCGACTTCAGTCTCTCCACGGACGGTGAGACGGCGCTCATCTTGGATCTCGATATTTCCGATGGATTCTTGGTCACTCTTGGGAGTGGTGCCGTCGCTGAGCTACGTTACTCAGCGACTCCGTGCGATCCACCCCTCAATGCGTATTGGATCGACGCCGAGTCCTTCATCATTGGGTGTGGTTTTGAGACCACTCCTTGGGTAGGGAGTGTCGGCGGTGAAGTGGTACCTCTCTCAGACCTGGCAGGAGACTGCGAGCTCGTTGACGCCAGCCCCCATCACCAGCGACTTCTCCTTCGCTGTCCAGACGGTGACTTTCTCGCCGATGGCCGCGCTCGACGTTTGAACGAGATCGTCGGCCTTGAGATGACCGACGGCTTCTACATCGGCCGTATCGTTTCCCAGACGGAGGTTCAGCAGGTACATCGACTCTCCGGCGGCCTTCAGCTGTACCGGCATGGCGCAGGCGAGCCGGTCGCAAGCTTGTTTGTCCCATACGACGAAGAGGACTTCCCAGGTCTCGGGGCCGGCCCGGCTCGGCTCTCTTTGGCGCTTGGCACGGCGAAGCGCTCATGGCGTTGCACAGTACGGGCAGTGATGTGCTGCAACTGGACGGCCGGCGCCTCGCCCTTCCACCTTGCGACTTTGCAGAGCTGGCCGATTGGATAGGGAGGGTTTTCTTTCCGCCGAACTCCGAGACCGTCTTGACGCAATGTGCAGAGTTTCTGAGTCTTCGAACCTTTGGTGACGTCGCTGGTGACGAGGCCGAGGTGATCACGGAGCTTGGACAAGATGGGTGGATCGAAATGAACCAGGACGGCCGCTACATCCTATTCGGTGCTGTTGGGGTCACGAGCGACTACGAAGTCTACGATATAAGCACTGGGGATCTTGTCGGCGCATGGCCCGGTGACGCGCTGAGGGTCCTGTGGCGTCGAAGCCACTTGCTTCTGTGAGCCGTTCCAATGAGGTTCGTCGCGATGACGCCGAGCCCCAACGCCGGGGGACGTTCATCGCTCACTACCTTGATGGAGTACAGGAAAGTCGGATTGATTGGCTTGCCCTGCCGCGGGCGGTGGCTCGGATCCGAATCGGTCGAGTCGGAGCTGGCGGCCTAGCGACCCTCGACGAAGTACGCTTCTACACGGGCGCCCTGAGCGAAGCCGAGATCATGGACCTGGCCACTCCCTTCTGATTCTGCCGCTCGTCGTTCGCAAAGACGCCATCGGGACTCTCGCTGTGGCGGCAAAGCGTGAGCACGCGTTTACGGACAATGTCCGCTCCACGCTTTCGGTGCTCGCAACCGTCGAAGGCGGGTTCAGTGCGCCCGATCGCCGGCGATCGTAGGCTGGATCAGGTCCCGTACCGCACCGATCGAGAATGGCTTCGCGACCAACTCGTCAGTGCGGTCCCGAGTCAGTGCGGTCCCGAGTCAGCTCGGGTCTCTAGCCAGAGTCCTGGGCGGGGTCTAACCTCGGGAACGGCAAGTCGATTCGGTTGATGCCCGTTTTGAGTCTCGACTCCATGCTGTCGGGTGGATGAACGCTGTGTAGGGTAGGAGCCATCAGGTGTTGGGCGTTGGCCTACACCACCCGGCGAAAGCCCTAATCCGCCGAGCTCGGGGCTGCGCCGGACAATATTGTCAATCATGCGACAGCGCGAGTCGCGCCGGTGAAGCTGTCGGCGTGGACCCAGTAGGTCGCGTCAAACGAGAGATACAGGCTTGGTCGTTGTTTGCGAGTATGGCGGGTAGCCGTAATGTACGCCCACAACCCGCTCACCGACTTCGACGTGCGCCGAGCAAACGCGCCGACCTGAAGACACGCTCCTGCATGCGCTGGTGAGAGCACTAGCCGCGATTTCGCGAGCGCGCCGAAGCCCAAGGCGGCCTGCCGAAGTTCGTCGAGAAAGAGTTCGGTGCGGGATTCTCGAGCACGGCCTCGTCCAGCTCGCGTGCCGCGGATGCGGCTATGAGGTGGTGGTGGGTTTCTTCTGCAGGCCCGGCTTTTGCTCGTCTTGTTTGGGCCGCCGCATGTCGGACATCGCCGCGCGCCGGACGCCGTCCTCCCGGAGGTCCCGATCCGTCAATGGGTCTACGCGCTCCCATGGCGATTTCGCTACGCGCTGGGCTACGACCGCAAGTCGTACGCGGCGCGTTCACCGATACGCTGAAGCGCGGGCTCTGTCCGCGATCGCGGACCACCAGAACCGGGGCTCAGTGCGGCATGTCATCGCACTCGGACCGGACAAAGGTAGGGGCAAACCGGTAGCGCACGCGGGTCTCGCCGTCGTCGGAAGGCGGAAAATCGAGCGAGCGGATTTCGTTCATCGCGCATGCCACGCGGGCAGCGTCAGCGTCGCCGTGGATGTGGGCGACGGCTCCGATTCCTCCCGCGGCGGGTGCCGTGATCTCAAAGGTCAGCGCAACATTCGCTTCGGCGTTCCTCTCGCCCTCGCCCAAAAGACACGCCTCGACCCGCCGGCGAGCACGTCGAATGAAACGCTCGACCTCCCGCTCCGAGAGTGGGCCGTTCACACTGACAAGTCGGCTTTGCGGAGCCGCCTGGCGCACCCGCGACCGGCAAACGCCCTCGTCGCAAAAGGCCTCCATTGGTGCAGAGGCACCTCCGCCGCACTGGACGCCGAGGTCAACTAGGTCCCTCAATCCCTCGTCGCAGGCCGAGTTCTGTTCGCAGAACTCAGCGAGGCGCGCCGCAAATTCGCAGTTGTAGGAGAAGACAGGCGAACCGCAGCGATTGTCCCAGCAACTCAGATAGTCCGTTCGTCGCAACACGCACTGTGTGTCGCGCTCGCAGCCGGTTCGCTGAAGTTCCAGGGTGCCGCCCATGCCGCACCTGCTGATGGGCTGCTCGTCCAGGACGTTGGCAGCTCCCTCCGGATTCGACGCCTCCGGATCGGACGCCTCCGGATCAGACGCCTCCGGATTGGACGGGGCCGTCCCGGGTGACTCGTTCGCTTCGGTGGACAGGCCCGTCCGGTCACACGCGAGATGAAGCGAGAGGAGCAATAGAAATCCGAGTCGCGGCATCAGCGTCACCTTAGCCGGCGTACCGAATTCGATCTACTTCGCCGCCCGCACTGTCTGGAGGAGGCTTCGCCTAGTTGCCGGTGCGTGTCTGCGTCCGGATGACCGCGTCGACATTGACAGGCGACCCTGCGCGCTGATCTCGGAGACAACCGCTCGGGCGCTCCAGTCAGCGTTGGGCACGATGCCGCTGAACATGAACGCATCATCAGGTGCACTAGCCAATAGCGGTTCACGGTCACCACCGATCGCTGCCTATCGCTGCCTATCGCAGGCTTTTGCGGGTGGATCGGTCGTTGCATAGAGGGACCTCATGAAACAGCTGGGCACTAGTCTGGGCTTCGCCGCCCTCCTCTTTGGGGGCACGGTCCTCTCCTTTGGCTGCATTGGAAACAGCAGCGGCAGCTGCGAGGCCGGAGACACCTGCGAATGCGATGGCATCGGCAACTGCGACCAGAGCTGCCCCGGCGGCAACTGCAACTTCGTCTGTGAGGGAATCGGCAACTGCAACCTCGCTTGCGAAGGCGGCGGCTGCGACGTGATGTGTCGCGGCACGGGCAACTGCATCCTCGACTGCCCCGGCGGCAACTGCACCCAGTCCTGCGAAGGCACCGGAAACTGCATCTGCAACTCGGGCTGCGGCGGAGACCTGGATGCCGGACCGGACGCCCAATAATGATCACCTCGAACAGTGAACACACACCACAAAAGAGAGCTTTAACGATGAATAGATATCCCGCGAACCAGCTGAGTCCCCTGCGCCATTCGAATCTTCTAAACGGCCTGTGCCGCGTGGGAATCGGGCTTGGTCTGCTTGCCTTCTGCGCCCCACTGGCGGCGCAGTCTGGGCAGCCGAACGAGGTCATCATCGCAGAGCCAGCCACTCAGCCCGCGCCGCAGGCGCAGGCGCAGCAACAACAGTATCCGCAACAGCAGCAGCAACAGCAACAGCAACAGCAACAGCAACAGCAGGCGTACCAGCCGGCGGGGCAACAACCCCTTCCCGTGTATGTGGAACCGCCGGAGGAAGAGCGCGTTCCCAACACGGTCTATCTCGAAGGCTTCGGCCCAGGCCTTTGGTATTCGCTGAACTACGAGCGACTCGTCATTCCCGATTTGGCTGTGCGAGTTGGCTTCAGCTACCTGTCTCTTTCGGTCAGCTCCGGGAGCAGCACGTCGAGCGCGGTGTACCTGAACTTACCGGTCACCGTGAGCTACCTGGGTCTTGGTAGCAATCACCACATGTTCGAGGTCGGCGGCGGAGCCACCTTCAACTACACCTCGGGGGCGGTCTCCAGCGGGTTCAGCAGCGCCTCCGGCTCCGGCATCACGGTCTTTGGTTCCGTCTTCGCGGGCTACCGACTTCATCCCGTGGGCCACGCAGGCTTCAACTTCCGAGCCGGAGTCAACGCACTCATCGCCAAGGGGCTTTCCTTCAGCAGCTCCGATCCGAGCGCGATCGGTGTTCTCCCCTTGCCTTACATCAGCGCCGGCGCGTCGTTCTAAACGTCGTCGGTCCTACTGCCACGGTTTGATCTGAGATAGCTGAGCTTCGTAGACGCTCTCACCCGCGACGCGCAAGTTTGGCAAGAGGTCGCCAAAAGCGTTGAGCTCGATGACGCGATGGGTGATGAGGTCTGGCTCGAAGAGAACGTCGAGGGCGAGATGGAAGCTGCGCCCTGCACTGGCCACCGTGCGGCAGGTCGATTCCATCACAGCCCACGCTTCTTCTGAGATGTGTGGGCGAAAGCTCGCGGGCTCTCCTCGGCCGCCACCGAGATGAAGGTTTGTGATGGGGTGTGTGCTCTGACGCAGAACAAAGAAGCGCGGCTCGCCGGCGATGCACAGAACACGCAGGTCCACATAGCGGCCGTCGTGTGGTGCCTTCGAATGCTCACGCTCAAGGCGAGACCCTTCGCCGAAAAGAAAACGCGGGACCTCCTCGATGACGTTTGGGTTGTCGAGGCGCTGGATCGTGAGGGAGTTGAACCAGCGACCGTTGTCTCGTTTGAGCATCGTAAAAACGACGGGCCGCTCTGGGGTTCCTCTCAGAAGGGCGAGGCATGAAGCGCTCGAACCGCAGCTGAGCTTGAGAAAGCTTGAGCGCCAACCGCGTTGAGCCATGAGCGTGCGACAGCCGGCGTGAGTGGAAGGAGCGGGCACGCCTTCGGTGATGGAAACATCCAGGCTCTCAAGAAGAGTCGCGCATGCGTTCTTGTCGAAGCAGCGCTTAACTTCGTCGATGGGGGACAGAACCCGCCATGCCGGTCTTTGGGCGAAGCGCACCCGAAGGCTCTCCAAGTAACGGAGATAGCCGTAGTGAGCTTGTCTGGGAGCCAGGACTTTTTTCGGGTGGCGGGCGCGATTTGGGCGGCGCTGACTCGCGTGCACTCCCCGTCTTCTTCGGCGTCGGAGGTCCCAAGCCTCAGCAACTCGGACTGAAACCCGAAATCTTCGCCGATCGATTTGAGGCGAACGAAGGTCGGTGAATCTGGGCACTCGAGAAGACGGCCAGGGTGATGGAGAACGGAGAACATCACCGTGGGAAAGAACTTGGACTTGGACTTCTACTCCTGCCGCCCGCGCCGCGCTCACGAAGCCACGCGCTCGCCGGCTCTCCGGGTGAGTGAGAGAAGGATCATTCACTCACGGACACGTAGTAGTGGGTTTCGTCACCGTATGAATCAGGCTCATCCTGACCACCGGCCAAGACGAGGGGAACACGCTTCCAGTTTCTTGATCATCTCGTTGCCGCCAAAGCAGCGCCCGCGCCGCCGAAGACCGCGACGCCCGCCTGAGCATCCGTGGCCACGGCTCGTGCCGCGTCGGTCGGAAAATGCAACTCTCGCCCATCAGCTCTCTCCCGTAGACTGGCGTCCGCCGGCGGACGGCGGCGTTGCGCCGGTCAGACGGACTCGTTTGTCGGCGTTTCACCAGACGACCCGCCGGCTCGCTTCCTACGGTGCAGGTTCAAGTGGCACAGGGGCGACTTCGAGGTGCGACGAGCAAACGCGCGGCGATGGCTACGCGCCGCGGCGACCTGAAGATACGCTCCTGCATGCGCTGGTGAGCGAGCACTGGCCGCGAGCGCGCAGAAGCGCAGAAGCGCAGAAGCGCAGAAGCGCAGAAGCGCAGAAGCGCAGAAGCGCAGGACGGCTTGCCGAAGTTCGTCGAGGAAGAGTTCGATGCGTATCTGCGATGCGGGATTCTGGAGCACGGTCTCGTCCAGCTCGCCTGCCGCGGATGCGGTCATGAGATGGTGGGCTTCTCCTGCAAGCGCTGTGGTTTCTGCCCGTCTTGTTTGGGCCGCCACATGTCGGACATCGCCGCGCACCTGGTGGACTCCGTGCTCCCGAAGGTCCCGATCCGTCAGTGGGTCTGCTCGCTCCCGTGGCGCCTTCACTGCGCGCGGGGCTATGACCGAAGACTTTGCGCCGATGTTCTCGGCGCCTTCACCAAAGCGCTGAAGCGGCTACATCGCTGGCCCGCCACTCTTCCTTGAGCGCCTCGAAGAGCATCCCGACGGTCGAGTGCGAATACGTTTCAAGAGCGCGTGGAAAGACGGCACTCACTCTGTGTTGCTCGATCCACCTCGACTTCACCAGCCGTCTGTATCCCCTCATCCCGCCGCCACGCTTTCATATGTTGCGCTACCACTCGTTGTTCAACGGCACCGTGCTTGCCGGTCACTCGCGGGACCGCGCCGAGGTCGTCCCGCAAGCATCGGCGAAGGACGAAAGCCTCGAACCAAGCAACGACGCTCAGCAGCTCTTGTTCGAGCCTACCTCTCCTCTTGAGCTGTCGCCGCCACCCTCACGCCATCCATGGGCCTATCTACTCCGGCGCGTCTTCGCCATCGACATCATGACCTGTCCTCACTGCCAGCGCGCCATGCGCGTAAAGTCCATCGCCACCGAGGCGGACGAAATTCAGGCGGTCCTTGGCACTGTCCCGCGTGCGCGACCGCCGTCGCCGCTGCGACAGCTTGATCTCGACTTCGCCGCCGCTTGAGCGCCGGCCGATGCACCCGTGCGTTCGGTGGAGTGGGCTCGAAGCGCTTGAAGCGCAAATCAGGCGCGGGTTCTCAACTTTGGGGTGGAGCGGAAACTCTTGGGACGACGACCGCGACAAGTACGCATCACGCGCCCTCGAAACGCGTTGAGCCACCCAACGAGTGAACCACTCGAACATCGAGGCTACTCAGTATTCCAGCGCAATAGAGCCATTCTCTTCACGCAGCCTTGAGTTCGTGGTCCAGGTCCCCGAGCCGGCGCTCCGCGTTCACGATGGCGTCCCGCACCGCGTTTCCCGAAGTCGCCGAGCCTGCCAGACCAAAGCGCTCGAGTTCAGAGCCGGGGACGACTCCCGCATACACGCGCTTCTTCATCTTGGCCAACGCACCGAAGACGCGCTCCGATTCAGCAACGCTGAGCTGCGGCCAAAGCCAAGTGAGGACCTCCCAGCCGTGCCGGGCGTGGCGGGCTTCCTCGGTGGCGATCTTCGTGAGAGCAGCGCGGATGGTTGGGGCCTCTGCGCTTTGCGCCATCCGCGCTGCCACATCGGCGGATGCAGACTCCAACACGCAACACTCCACCAGGCACTCTTCGGCGACGCTCTCGCGCGTGGTCTCGCGGTCGGCGGGCCAGACTGCGGCGGGAAGAGGCCCGGGGCCCACTGCGTCTGAATCCTCGGACAAGCCCGACGCGATCTCGTAACAAGTGCGCGCATGTCGAACCTCGTCGATGGCATCCATGTGCGCCTGTTCGACGAGGACGCTTGGGGCGCCCAAAGCGAGGAGCTGGTTTGAGAACGACGAGAACGCGGCGATTGACGCATGCTCCGTGGCCGCGTTGAGTCGCCATCCGGCGGCAGCAGCGGCGTGGGTCTCGAAGCTCGATGTGTCGAGGTCCAGATCGCGCCAGTCTTCGTTCGCCTCGGACTCGGGCAGCTGACCCTTCCCGCGACGTCGGAGCGCTCGGCCGTGACCGAAGGTCGCGAACTGGACCCCGAGGACGAACGTCAGGGCGGGCGTGATGAGACCCAAGAGAACCGGAAGGTAGCCCAGCTTGTTGCCACGCCGAATGGCGATGACGCCCAAGACCAGGCCAACGAACGCAGCGACACATGCAGCGATCCACAGGTAGGAGCTCGATGGCTCGTGGGGGTCTGCGATGTTCGTTGCGCAGGCGGCCCACATAACGACCGGCAACATGGCGAGACCCACGCCCCAGCCCACCAACTTCGTCGCGCCTTTGTCGTTCTTTTCCATGCCTAAGACATCCTCTACAATCCCAGGGGGGTGTCAAACCCTAATTCCGAAGCGCACACGGTGTAGCGAGGCTACTTGGCGGCTGGCCCCAAGAGACAAACCGCTTGGCCTCCTGCAAGTCCGCCGCCCAGCTCCTCATTCCTCCACGCGAAGCACCGGCTCTTTGTCCTCCGGCATCTCGCTGAGCTCCGCGTCCGTCAACCGAGCATAGACCTCGACGAGGTTGCCGCCTGGATCTTTGAGCCAGAGCTCGTGAAGCGGAGTCCCGCGCCAGGTCGTGCGCGCGGGCTTGTGAATAAGCCAGCCCGCGGCGGCGGCGCGCTCGTGCGCCTCGATGACCGCTTCCTTCGTCCCGACGTCGACGCCGAGATGATAGAGCGTGTCTTGGTGCAGCTCCTGCCCGTCGTCGACGAGGAGGACGAAGTTGGTGCGCAGCGCTTCGCTCACAAAAGTCACGTAGCGATGGGTCCACTCCTTCGGCGCCACGCCCAACAGCCAGGAGTAGAAGCGCGCCGCCGCAGGCAGATCGGGAACACGAATGCTCGCGTGAAACTGCACCGGGTCTGGGCCTTCGGGCACGTCGCGGAGCGCCGCGAGCACTTCGAGACGAGCGCGAATCTGGTCGCGGGCGACGTGGAAGTCGTGCAGCCGCTCCTCGTCCGTACGCTCCTCGTCTTTGCGGTCGGGGTCCTGGAGCGGCCAGTGCATACGCGGCGCCCTCGACAAGAACACGGGGCAGACCTCCTCGGCGCAGAGCGTGATGACGAGGTCGACGCTCCCGGGTTCAATGGTCTCCACGGCCTTCGAGGTCTGCGACGATATGTCGATGTTGAGCCCCGCCATCGCTTGGATGGCGTAGGGGTTGACGCGTGAGGGTGACGAGCCCGCCGACTGCACGCGCACAGCGTCCCCAAAGAGGTCGCGGGCGAGACCTTCGGCCATCTGGGAGCGCGCCGAGTTTGCCACGCACAGGAAGAGAACAGAGTCGAAGTGGAATCCAGGCATAGCTCTCTCAGTCTGAAACCGCGACGGGATTTGGGAACCAGCCCTGCGTGCGGTTGGCGAAGGCGACGAGGGACAACATAACCGGCACCTCGATGAGCACGCCGACGACGGTGGCGAGTGCCGCCCCCGAGGCGAGGCCGAAGAGGCTGATGGCAACGGCCACCGCCAGCTCGAAGAAGTTGGACGCGCCGATCATCGCCGAGGGCGCCGCCACATCGAAGGGAAGCTTCAGCAGTCTTGCGAGGCCGTAGCCGATGGCGAAGATCCCGTAGGTCTGAATGAGCAGAGGGATGGCGATGAGCACGACACGCCCAGGCTGCTCGATGATGGTCTCGGCCTGGAAGCCGAAGAGCAGCGCCACCGTCAGCAGCAGCCCAACCATCGACGTGGGCTTGAGCTTCTTCGCGAGCGCCTCGATGGCTTCCGGGCCTCTCTTCATGAGCCGCTTGTGAGTGAGTACTCCCGCGCCGAGGGGGATGAGGACGAAGATGACCACAGAAGCGAAGAGAGTCTCCCACGGCACCGCAAGATCCGTGACTCCGAGCAGCAGGCCGGCGATTGGCGCGAAGGCGAACACGAGGATGATGTCGTTTACCGAGACCTGAACCAGCGTGTAGTTTGCGTTGCCGCGGGTCAGGTGGCTCCACACGAAGACCATCGCGGTGCATGGCGCGACGCCCAACAAGATCATCCCGGCGATGTACTGCTGCGCGTCTGCATCGGGCAGCATGCCTGCGAAGACGTACTTGAAGAAGAGCACCGCCAGCGCCGCCATTGTGAACGGGGCGATGAGCCAGTTGACGACGAGGGTGAGCACGAGCGCCTTCGGTTTCTTCCCGACATCCTTCAGACACGACGGATCCACCTTGAGCATCATCGGGTAGATCATCAGCCAGATGAGAACGGCGACGACGAGGTTGACGCTCGCCCACTCGAAGCGGGCGATAACCTCGAAGAGACCGGGCACGACGAGCCCGAGGCCCACGCCGACGGCGATGGCCAGCGCAACCCAAAGCGACAAAAATCGTTCAAAGACACCCATGGTTTATGTCCCTTTGGGGAATATGGACTCGATGGCTTCCACTCCACCGTCGGCGCGGCGCGCACGCATCGATCCCGTCAGCTCGCACGCCAGCGCCAGAGTGTTGGAGATCGTTCCAAACTTCGCGATGTTCTTGTGGAGCAGCTTGCAACGATGCGCTGGCTCGTCCGTGACGACGTCGAGAATGTAGTGGGCACGAACGATGCGCGGCGGACGGTCCTGGCGCTCTAGCTCGACCTCCACGGAGGCTCGTGAATACTCAAACGGCAACACGTGGCTGAAGCGCTCGACGTTCTTGAGGACGCATGCCGCCAGCGCCGACGCGAGCAGATGCGCGGGGCCTGGCACCTCGTCGCCCATCGACTGACTTCCGTCGAAGGAAATCGTCGCAGCCAGCGTCGTGATGTGTGCATCGCCGCCGGGCTGAGTCTCGCCGTGGGCGCAGTATCGCTTCACCGTCATCGTCCTACCAACCTTCGAATCATAAGGACTCCACCAAAGCCTTGAGGAGCGCGAGCTCGCCCGGCTCAACGCAATAGCAGACCCGCGGGCCGTCCACTTCGCCTCGGATGAGACGCGCATCCTTGAGCTGCTTGAGATGCTGAGAGATCGTCGACTGCGCGAGGGGAAGCTCGTCGACGATGTCGCCAACGATGCAGCCCTCATGACGGGCCAACATTCGGAGGATGGCGACGCGCGCCGGATGAGCGAGAGCCTTGGCGAGGCGGGCGAGGCGCTCGTTGGCTTCGCTCTCCTCTGCTGGAACCGCGGGCATCGGCTCGGCTGGCGGGCAGCAAGCCGTCGTTGCGGGCTTTTTCATAGGCACTTGTTGACCATCTTCCACATTCATCGTCTATCGACGATAGACGATTCATCGCCAACGTCAAGGACGATCCGAACCCAGAACGCCATGAGCTGGGAAGACTCCGCAGAGTGGCCCGGTCGACGGTCGACCGCGACGTAGACGACGTAGACGACGTGGATCTGGAACGCACGCCTGGGGCTGCTCCCGGACACGAGAGCGTGAAAATGCAGCCATGGACCGGAACCCAGACATTGAGAATCGACGACGACTCGCTTTCGGCCCTCAGCTCGGCGATGACGACGACGCCTTACTCCCGATGGATATCGAGTTTCTTCATCCGTGAGCGGAGCGTGTTTGGGTGCATGCCGAGAATCGTCGCGGCCCCTTCGTCGCCTTCGACACGCCACCCCGTGTGCTCGAGCGCCCCTCGAATATGATCGGACTCGACCTCTTTCAACGTACGCAAGGTACCCTCGCCATGCATGGCAGGGCGGCCACCGGACTCTCGCCTCGGAGGCATGGGCCGAGGGTCGAGGGCTGCTTCCAGCGGCAAGGTGCTCCCGGTGGCTAGGATGACCGCACGTTCAACTACGTTCTCAAGCTCCCGAATATTGCCCGGCCAGCGATACGCTCCAAGGGTCTTGAGGACGTCTGGCGCGACCGGGTCGACAGTGCGACCGAGCTTCGAAGCGAACTTACGCACGAAATGGCCGACGAGCCGGGGAATGTCACCACCCCGATCGCGAAGAGGAGGAACGCCGATCGGAAACACATTGAGCCGGTAGTAGAGATCGTCACGAAACTTTCCTGCCCAGACCATCTGAGTTAGGTCGCGGTTCGTGGCGGCGACCACGCGGACATCCACTTCGATCGTCTTGCCGCCACCGACTCGTTCGATTTCGCCTTCTTGCAAGACCCGGAGCAGTTTGGGTTGGAGCTCCAAGGGGAGTTCTCCGATCTCATCCAAGAAAATGGTCCCGCCGTCCGCAAGTTCGAAACGGCCAACACGTCGCGAGGTCGCGCCGGTGAAGGCACCCTTCTCGTGCCCGAAGAGCTCGCTCTCGATGAGCGTCGACGGCAAGGCTGCGCAGTTGATCTTGATGAGCGGACGCTCTCTACGGGCCGAGTTGTTGTGAATCGCGCGCGCGAATCGCTCTTTGCCAACTCCGGTTTCCCCTTGAATCAAAACGTTCGCGTCCGTTGGCGCGACCTGCCGCACGCGCTGCTTGGCCTCTTCCAACGCGGCGCTGGCTCCGATCATGTCGTCGAGCTCGTGCCCCCCATCGATCTCCTCCCGAAGGTAGTCGTTCTCCGCTTCGAGGCGATCCTTCAGGCGACCCACTTCGGCCAGCGCTTCGCGAAGATCGGCCTGCACGCGGCGCTGCTCCGTCACATCCCGGAACGTGACGACGGCCCCCTCAAGCCCACCGCACTCGTCGTGAATCGGGGTGCTCACATACTCGACGGGAAACGACGAGCCGTCCTTGCGCCAGAACACCTCGTCGACAACTTCGTGTACCTCGCCATCGTTAAAGGCCGCGTAGATCGGGCATGTCTCAGGCTGAAACGCGCTGCCGTCCGGGTGCGAATGGTGGATAAGCGAATGTTGCGGCCGACCCATGAGCTCTTCGGGGGTCCAACCCAGCATCGCCGCGCCCGCGGGGTTAACGAAGGTCGTTTTCCCCTCATGGTCGAGGCCGTAGATCCCCTCGCCCGCACACCGAAGAATGAGCGCATTGCGTCGCTCGAGTCCATGTATTCGGACAGGGGGGTCCTCCACTGCGTTGGCCATACAAAAGGACTACGCGGGCACCGGGCGTATGACAAATACCAAGTGCCGCAAAACGGAGAAACGGTGACCGGGCCACAAAATCTCAGGCTCGTGCATCGACGAACCAAAGGACGAGGCTAAAAACTCACCTCCGCCGCGAAGTTCGCGGCTCACCGTCTGGCGACTCGATCTGAATATCGTTGGCCGACATATCCCGGCGACGGGTCAGCCCTTGTTCATCGAACTCCCAGTGCTCGTTCCCATGTGTCCGGTACCAATCGCCGGTTTCGCTGTGGCGCCACTCGTACTCGAAACGCACCGAGATTCGGTTGTCCGTGAACGCCCAGAGCTCCTTCATCAAGTCGTAGTTGATTTCCACGGCCCATTTTTGCCGAAGGAACGCGCGGATCGCATCCCGCCCCACAAAGAACTCGCCGCGGTTGCGCCACGACGAATCCTCCGTGTACGCCAAGGCGACACGCTCCGGGTCGCGTGAGTTCCATGCGTCCTCCGCGGCTTTCACCTTTGCGAGCGCCGTCTCGCGCGTGAATGGAGGTACGAGCGTCATGTCGCATCTCCATCCCGAACGCTCAGCTTTTCGACGGCTTGCTCCGTGGTCCAAACGGCGTTGGCGAGGAAACGGAAGTTCGTCACCGCTGCGGCATATCCATCTCCCTCCTCGACGATAGCGGCGGCCGTAGCGTCCTTGACGACGGCGACCTCGAAGCCCTGCTCGAGCAACTCACGCATGTGCGATTCAGTGCAGAGGTTCGCGCTCATGCCAGCGAGAATGACCTTGTCGATGTTCCTCTTGCGGAGCTGGAGAACGAGGTCGTTCGTCTCGGGTCCATACACCTTGTGCGGACTCGTAATGATCGTTTCACCGTCTTCGATGTACGGCTTGTACTGCTCGAGCCAATCTGCGCCTGAGCCTTCGAAGCCTTCCGTCGTCAGCGCGTGCGGACGGTCAAACATTCCGATGTGATGCATCAGGGTCTCGAGCGCACCTTCGAAGTTCCAGCCATGGTCGGTGGCGTAGTAGTAGTGCGGTGAAACGAACACCGGGAGCTTCTGCTTCTTCGCCGTGACGAATAGCTGCTCTAGGTGTTTCACCGTGTCGTTCTTCGTCACGCTCTCGCCAACGACACCCCAAGTAACGCCAGTCGGACTGAGAAAGTCGTTCTGCGGGTCGGTGACGACCAGTGCTGTGTTGGTGAAGTCTATTTCCATTCCGGGATCTGGTAGTGCCATGTTGGCCTCCTTCTTTGTTGCCGGGATGTAGAGCAACGAGCGTGCCGACGCGGTCCACAGCGTAAAGACAGCGACTCCGGAGGCGACCACCACGACATGTCGTCGAATCACGAAATGTCGGAGTCGCCCCCTTCAACGCATGTCTTTTTTCGGGGAGGAAGCGAGTGGCACGGGTGGTGCACTGCTCAGGTTCATCGAGGTCACGACGACCCGAACCAAGGAGCTCACCCATGACTATTCGCAACCGCAACATCGACATCGACGGCACTTCCATTTTCTACCGCGAGGCAGGCGACCCGGCCCTGCCCACCCTTCTCTTGCTGCACGGCTTCCCGACCTCCTCACACATGTTCCGGGACCTGATGCCAGCGCTTGAGGATCGCTTCCACCTCGTCGCGCCCGACTACCCCGGCTTCGGAAACAGCGCGATGCCCGCCGTCGACGAGTTCGACTACTCCTTCGACAACCTCGCCGCGATCATCGAGCGCTTCACCGAAGAGCTCGGTCTCGATCGGTACAGCCTCTACCTAATGGACTACGGCGCACCGATCGGATTTCGACTCGCAGCGAAGCACCCCGAGCGCGTCGAGTCCCTCGTGATTCAGAACGGCAACGCGTACGACGAAGGCATCGACAATGACTTCTGGGAGCCGATCAAGGCGTACTGGCAGGATCGAAACGCAGTGAACATCGGCCTCGACAACCCTTTTTGGAGCGCGGTCAAGACGGCGTATGAGCAGCCGGAGATGAAGAACGAGGACGCGCTCGGATTTCTCGTGACCCTCGGAGCGACACAGTGGCAGTACCTCAACGGCGTCCGAAATGCGGAGGCGATCAGCCCTGACAACTGGCACGTGACCCAGCGCCTCCTCGACCGCCCGGGCAACCAAGAGATTCAGCTCGAGCTCTTTCACAGCTACGGAAGCAATCCACCGCTCTATCCGGAATGGCAGGCGTACTTCCGCCAGCACCAACCCCCGACGCTGATCGTTTGGGGCGACAAGGACGAGATCTTCCCCGCGGCAGGTGCTCACCCCTACGCACGTGATCTAAAGAGCGTTGAGCTGCAGCTCCTCGACACGGGTCACTTCGCCCTCGAAGAGGACCTCGACACCATCGTCGCGTCGATGCGTCGGTTCCTAGGAGCAGCCTTAGCAAAGGCCGCTTGAGTGAACCGCGCGAGGTTCAGCGTCTTCGCGGCCAGCTTCCTCGCCGGCCTCGGCGTGGTCGTGTACCCGGCAAGCGGGACGCTGCTTCGCTCCGTTCACCCACTGTCCGATGTCGAGTGGGGAGGTCTGTTCATCGCACACATGGTCGGCGTCGTCGCGGGCTCGGCGTGGGGAGCGCGTACTGAGTCCTTCAGGTCAGGCCTCGCCGCCATTGCGTCATCCGCAGGTTTCGCCGTCGCGCTATGGCTGGTTCCGAGTCCGTGGGCATCGACACTGCTCTGGCTCGGCGCGGGAACCGCGGGGCTCGGCTTTGGTCTATTGGCCGGCCCGTTGAACGCGCTGCCCGCGCTGCTCTACCCGGAGCGACCAGAGGGTGCGCTCATTGCGCTCCACACGGTTCAGGGCCTGGGCTTCGCGTCTGGGCCCATCGCGGTGGCTTGGCTAGGCGACTCCTGGCCGGTTCTCCCAAGCGTCGTTGCCCTCGCGGCGGCGGGGGTGCTCCAAGTCGCCCGCATACCGTCCATGGGCCAGACCGTGAGAACGTCCGTGGAGCCCAAAGCTCTCCTACCATTCGTCGCCGTGGTCCTGCTCTACGCCGTGGTCGAAGGAACGTTTGTAAGCTGGGCTCCCATCTACCTCAACGAGGACCGAGGCGTACGCCCATCGACCGCCGTATTCGCGATCTCGATGTTCTGGGGCGGCATGCTCCTCGGCCGTGGCTTGTTCGCGGCCTCCATCGGCCGACTCGGGCCGCGACGGACCTGGCTCGGCCTGCCCCTCATGATGGCGCTCGTGTTGCTGCTCCTCCCCGCCGCCAGCGGCGCCCTCTCGGGCCTCCTCCTCTTTGCCGCCGCAGGCGTTAGTTGCTCCGCGTTTCTTCCTCTCACGCTAGCATTCGCCACCAAGCGCTTCGCCGGCCGTGAGTCCGCGGTTGCTTCCGTACTCATCGCCACGCTCTCCGTCGGTATCGGAACCGGCTCCTTCCTGCTCGGCACGCTGCGCGACCTCGCTTCCTTCGATCTGCTCTATCGACTCTCGGCGCTCTTCGCCCTTCTGGTGTGGGTGATTCTGGTCAGCCAACGCACCCTCTTCGCGTCGCCTGCAAATGAATCCGGAGGACACGTCGTCGAGCCGGGCATACGGATGACTAAGAGGCTCAAACAATGAGCCGGCGTCCTGCGTGGACGACCGATGGACCTCACGTGACAGCTCTGCCTCAGCGCCGCTAAGAGTCAGCGTTGGCGCTGTGTAAGCGGACCGCGACGGTGTCGCCAAGAGCCAGCTCGCTCGCCTGCGCGCCCATCCCTAGCGCCGCTTCGTGCTCGGCCCACCAAGTATCCACATCACTCTCTTGCCAAGACGGAATCTTGCACCCGAGTAGCCGTTCGCCAAGCTCGGCGGCGCTCTGTGGCCGCAGGCTCGGGTCCTTTTCTAAGCAAGCGAGAACCACAGCCTCAAGGTCCGAGGTTAGCGATGACACTCGCGAAGACGGCGGCTCTGGCTGCTCGTGGAGATGCTGACCACAGACCTCGACGATTGTTTTTCCACCGAAGACAGCGGTCCCCGTAAGAAGAAAATACGCGACCGCGCCCAACGCGTAGATGTCGCTTCGCGCATCGACGGCGTTTGGATCGAGGATCGATTCGGGAGCCATGTACTGAGGTGTACCTGTGATCGTATTGGCGCCGGTGAGCGTGGCGTCGCCGTCAACATCGAGCTGCTTGACCAACCCGAAGTCGAGCACCTTGGCCACATCGCGACGGCCCCCCTGGGTGCAGAGCATGATGTTTGCCGGTTTCAGGTCGCGATGAATAAGTCCCACGGCGTGCGCCTCTGAGAGTGCGCCGCAAGCCATGGTCAGCACGTGCACAACTCGGCTGGCCGCCTGCGCGCCATCGACCTCCACGACCTCTTGTAGCGTCGCGCCCTCGAGAAGCTCCATCGCGTAGTAAAAGACACCGTCATCCGTTCGGCCGTAGTCAAAGATCGTGATCGTGTTGGGATGGGTGAGGCGCGCGGTTTGCTGGACCTCTCGTTCGAAGCGACTGATGTTGTTCTCGTCGGCGATGCCTGCGCGCAGGAGCTTGATCGCTGTCGGCCGCCGCATCATTCCGTGACGCGCGCGGTAGACCTCACCCATGCCTCCCTCGCCAAGCTTGCTTTCAAGAGTGTACTGGCCGAGCCGTTTGGCCTCACGAACCTCGGCGCGCAGCCCGTAGATGACCCACGAGATAATCGTGCAGGTGATGACCGTGAAGAGCCACATCATCGCAATGGCCAGCCCCGGGAACGGAGTAGCTTCGCTGGCACGCCACGCGAGCAGACCATTCTCCGCCGGGACGATGAACATCGGCACCACGATGATGGGGAGGCCGATCAGCGTCGTCAAAATCACCGTCCGGCGCGGCTGAGATGGAATGATCGCTGCCCGAATCGCGACAAGCATCGTCGTCCCGGCGACAAGTAGCATCGAGATGAAGCCATCGCTCATCACCATCCCTTCGGAGCTTGCGATGGACTCGGCGACGGCAAACTCCGCGGAAAAGTAGCGACCGAGGAAGGCGCCCAAGGTCAGATTGATGCCCAGGCCGCCTGCCTCCATCAGACGCGAGAAGCGGATGGAGCGCTCCCCACGGGCGCAGAGCTGCCAAAACAGACCGGAATGAAGAGCGGAGATGATGGTGAGCAGGTGATCGATCCCAGGCGACGCGATCAAAGCGAAGGACCCAAAGACAACGCTCAGCATCGTGATGAAGAAGAGCACCTTCCAGAAAAGCGCGACTCGCTTTTGGAGAAACGCCCGCGCCTCTTCGCCGTGCTCGCTCTTCGGTGCTGTTGGCGTAGCCACTAGCGACCCACCCGGACGGTACGAGGACCCACGTCAAGCCATGCAGCGACGCCATGGTGCTCCGTACTCTTTAACTCAGAACTGCGAATCATCATCGAACAACTTGCGCCACACTTGGATAGGTCAAAACGATTCCAGCTGGAGGACGTAGCATCCGAGAGACGGCGGACCCTAGCACGGGTCAAACAAAAGCCGACCTCCAGCCCTGCCGTGCAGCCGGGGTTGTCTGATGAGGCTCAGCGTTCACTTGTGCCGCGCGAGGTGGAGTCAAAAAGGTTGTTTAGTGACGTACGCCAAGAGCTCCACCACCTGCTCCACGTTCCGAGTCGTCGCCAAAGCAGCAGCGTCCACTTCCTTGAGCGCGTGGTCGAGCGCCACGTCGTGCAGGGTGATCAGTGACTTCCCAAGGGCGACCGCCGTGCCCGCGTCAAACGCTGCGTTCCACTGGCGGTATTTGTCGCCAAAACGCACGACGACGATGTCGCAGTTGCCGAGTACTCCTCGGTTGCGGATGGCGTTGACCTTCGCGGCCTTGTGATCTCGCCAAAAAGCGGAGTCCTCTTCGCCGAGGATGGCTTCGCCGCAGCCGTCGCTCGTAGCGTGGTCCGTTTCCGGTCCCATCAACCGAACCGGAAGGGCCTTGCTTTCAACGCCGGCGCCGATCTCCGAACGCCAGTCCGAATGAATTTCGCCCGAGAGATATACATTCCAGAGTCGCTTTTCCATCCGCACCATGTCCCGCGCTTCGGACGAAAGTGCAAGGTGCGGGCCTACGCGCAGTTCGACGTTGTGAGTGTTTTTTGCAGCCTCCTCGGGAACTCGAGGCGGGATGCCCCTAGAGTCGCCGAGTGAACAAAGAACCCGTACTTGTCGTCGGAGGCTCTCGAGGCATCGGCGCTGGCTTCATGGCCGTGTTTCGGAAGCGAGGACACCCCGTCATTCGCGCATCAAGGTCGCTCGTAACCGAGCTTGGGGCTCAAGGCGGAGACCTCCGGCTGGACCTCCAAGACGAGGAGAGCGTAGAGCGCGCTGCGATCGCGCTCCGTGAATGGCTCCAAGGCCGCCATCTTGAAGCCATCGTGATCACCGCCGCCGTTCTTCACGACGATTTGGTCACGCCGGAGAAGAACCTAAAGTCGATTCAGCCGGCTGCGCTACTTCGCAGCTTTTCCGTCAACGCCATCGGACCGCTCCTAGTCGCGAAACACTTCGGTACGATGCTCGGCGGTCCGCGCCCCATATTTACGGCCCTGTCCGCGCGCGTCGGCAGCATCGGAGACAACGGGCTCGGCGGTTGGTACGGCTATCGCGCATCCAAGGCAGCGCTGAATATGTTTCTGCGCAACATCTCCATCGAGCTCTCTCGTCGCGTCAAAGGGCTTGTGGTTCTCGCGCTTCACCCCGGCACCGTTGCGACGGACCTAAGCGCTCCATTCGCCGCAAAATCCAAGTACACGGTCTTCAGCGTCGAGGAGTCCGTCGACCACTTGATGAACGTGATCGACGGGGCGACACCGGAGCTCAATGGGCGCTTCTTCGCGTGGGACGGGTCGAAGATCGAGTGGTAACGCGAGAGCGTACTTCCACGACGACACCTTCCGTATCAGACCTCGGAGTTCCCCCAAAAGGTCCGCGCATGCCGTCGACGCCAACAGAGAAGAAGCCGCTGGGGTCTACGCACGAAGTGGAGTTGTTGTCTGCCTAGGCAAGGATCTTCCTCCGTCCGCTAAAGAGTGCCGGGTCGAGCGTGTGCAGCCCCGAGCAACGAAGAGCAAACCGAGTCAGCGCGCTAACAACCGTCGCGCCAGGTCGTTCAACCGTCCCTGCCACGGGTCGCGTTCCGCTGCGGCGCGTGTCTCCACACGCGAGGCAAACGACGCCTCATAGTGCTGCAGGATCAAGGTACTGGCGCGCTGGTGGAGCGATTCCGCGGCGGCGATGGTGATCAAGTCTTCAGCGGTCCATGGTTCGTTCGCGACGTTGGGCTCGATCTCCAGCGCCGCTTCGTAGCGTTCCAGTCCATCCGTCAGGCTTCGGCCGAGCACGTAGCTATGCGCCAGCAAAAGCAGCGGCCGAACGTCGTTCGGGTTGCGCCGCGCGCGCACGGCGAGGGAGCGATGTTGGCGGTCACGCAGACCTCGCCCTCGGCGCAGTCGAAGAAGCATGTCTTCGTAACCGGACTCGTCGTCCCACACGCCGCGTGAGGGCGGCGCAGCTTCCGGGGCGCTTGGCACAGCCCCTGCGAATGCCGCAGGCGCTGGCGTCTCAGACGTCGCGGAGCTTGTCGTCGTACCGTGGACGGTCTCCGGCGCGTCGCCGCTCAATAGAGCCGCCACGACGACGAAAGCCACGAGGGTCGCAAGCGCGCCGCCGAGGGCCATCGCCCGGCGTTTGTCTGGAAGCCGCGTCTCACTTGGTTTTTGTTCGAGGCGTGTATCTTCGGTCCCAGACAACTCGCTCGAGGTGCGAGGCGCTCCTCGCCCGCCCACCGTCTCCTGCCCTTCGATCGCCGCTGCCCGGCCGACCTGCGTCACCGCCGGAGGGGCAACGTCCTTGGTGGGAGACTCTCTGCCGGCGGCGCCCAGGGCCGTCAGCATTTCGTTGGCATCGGCAAAGCGCGCCGAAGGGTCTTTGGCCATCGCCCGGCCCACAAGTGTCGCGACGACGTCATCGACCATCGCGAACTGCGCGAGAGGAGGAGGCTCGACCACCAAATGGGCATGCAATAGCTTGGCCGACGCGACGCCCTTGTACGGGTGGCGGCCTGCAAACATCTCATAGAGCATCACGCCCAACGAATAAACGTCGCTCCGAGCATCCGACCTTCCGCCCACCTGCTCCGGCGACATATATGCCGGCGTGCCCATCATCAAACCGGTCTTGGTCACCGCCGGGCCTCCCTCCTCGACTTGCCGCGCCAGGCCAAAGTCGAGCACCGTGACGTGCTCACGCTCATCTTCCAATCGACGAATGACGACGTTCTGCGGCTTGAGGTCACGATGCACGAGACCAAGGGAGTGCGCGTGGCCCACCGCGCGAAGAAGCTGCCGAGCGATGGTATCCGCCCGTTCGATGGAGAGCCGACCTTCGTCGAGCACATCGTTAAAATCGCGCCCCTCGAGGAACTCCATCACAAGAAACGGGAGGCCCTCCTCAAATCCATAGTCGAGCACGCTGACGATATTTGGGTGCGACAGTCCAGAGAGCACGGTTGCCTCACGTTCGAATCGCTGCCGAAACTCGGCGCTCCCCGCCAACTCATCCCGCAGCACTTTGACGGCAACGGTGCGGCTCAGGGCGATGTGTTCGGCGCGGTACACACTGCCCATGCCACCTTCGCCGAGCTCCGCTTCGATGCGGTATCGCCCGTGAAACACTTTACCTATCAGGGTGTGGTGCTCGCTCACGCGATGAGCATCGCACGTTTGAATGAGGTTTCCGCAGGTCCCGTGCATCTAGACGAAAATCGGACCGAACGAAGTCCTTCGGAGGCGAGCACGGCTCGCGCCGGGCGCTGCGAAGCAGCGAGCACCTCGCAGAGCGACGTCATGGAGCTCGTTTGGCGGAGCGATGTTAAGCGCACCACCCGGTCAGAACTCACCTAGCCCGCACAAACCGTTGTCGCAATTGTTGCCGCAGCACTCCGCGCCCGTCGTGCATCCACCACCAAAGGGCACACAGCCAATCGGGGTGTCATCACAGGAGCCGTTCACACAGCGGCCTCCGCAGCAGTCTGCGTTCGCGAGGCAGGCACCATCCTCAAGCACGCACATGTCCGCGCAGTTCCGTCCACCCATGCCGTCCAGGAGACACTGGCGTCCATCGCAGCATTGCTCCGACGTATCGCAGCTGTCCCCGTTCATGATGCACATCGCCTCGTCGTTGCAGCGGCTCACGCCCAAGCCCGTAGGCGTACACCCGTCGGACCGAAGGACGCAGCAGTTGTTGGAACCACCCTGTCCACAAATCTCGCCGGCGTCGACGCAACCCGGCGGGTTCACACAGCGGCGAATGCCCGCGGCGCCCTCGGGCGCGCCGCATTCGTCGGAGCAGCAGTCGTTGTTTCCGTCGCAGGTCTCGCCGAAGGGCCGGCAACCACCGAGGGTCTCGCAAACGCCCACGCCGGACCCCGCGTCGACGCAAAGCGCCGAGCAACAACCACGCACGCTGGTGCAGGGCTCACCGGCGGTTGAGCAAGAGCCGACGAACTGACATTGGCCCGTCGTCGAGTCACACCCGCCGTTGCAGCAATCGTCATTCGCGGAGCACACTTGGCCTTCCGCTCGACAGGTGTCGTGGCCAGAGCAGCGCCCACCGGCAGCCGTCGCCAGGCAGAAGCCGCTGCAGCAGTTGCCGTCCGAAGAACAATCCTCTCCATCGACGTCACAGCTCGATCCCGCACCGGCGCAGAACCCGGCATCGCAGTCGTTCGAGCAACATTCCGCGTTCCCGGAGCACGCGTCTCCCTCGAACGTGCAGGTTGTGGCGTCGGAGCAGAATCCGGCGACGCAGCCCGTGGAGCAGCAGTCCGCTGCGTTTGCACAGGCGACGCCAGCGATGCCACATCCACCCGGCACCTGACAGCGAAGCACACCATCCACTGAAGCGCCGCATAACCCTGTGCAGCAGTCCGCGTTCTCGGAGCAGGTGTCCAGAATCTGCTCACAGCTGCCCACGGGAAGCGTGCAAGTACCGCTGCCGCAGGAGTCCGTGCAGCAGTCGCCATCGATGCCGCACCCCGCGCCCGTCGGCAAAAGATCACCGTCGATGCTGCCATCGCAGTCGTTGTCCACGCCATCGCAGACCTCCTCCGCGAGGGGGTTGATGGTCGGATCCATATCGTTGCAGTCAGCGCCGCCGCAAGTCTGGTCCCCATATCCATCGCCGTCACCATCGCGCGGCGTGTTCGTGCACATCATGAGCACCTCAGAACAACCGTCGATGGTGCAAGTGTTGCCGTCGTCGCAGGACGGGGGCAGGCCCCCTTGGCAGGTACCCGGCACTTCGTTGTCGCTCGTGCATGTCTCCGCGCCGTTGCAGAGCAGACCATCGTCGCAGACCCCAGCCGTCGATGCGGTGCACTCCGTGCCTGTCATGCATCCAGCGGCCGTGCAGACCTCCCCGGGCGCACACATCGACCCGTCGAAGACGTACTCGCACGAGTCCGAGCTCTCGTTGCAGCTATCGCTGGAGCAAGACACACCATCATTGCAACCGACGGGCGTTCCAGCGACGCAGTCGACGCTAGCATCGCAAGTCTCCGCGCCGTCGCAGAAGGCGCCATTGTCACACCGGCCCGTGTCCGGGGCGTTCACGCAGGCGTTGCTGCCCGAATCGCACATGTCCACTGTGCATCCAATGCCGTCGTCGCAGCTGGGCGCAGAGCCCGGCCGACAGCCGACAGACACGGAACAGACCTCGGCGCCGTTGCAGAACGCACCGTCGTCACAGACCGAGTTGTCGATGGCTTGGACGCATCCGCCGGCGGCCTCCGAGCAGCTCCCCGTCGTACAAGAGAACGCGTCGTTGCAGGTCGGTGCGGACCCCGCGAGGCAGCCCAGGGCTCCGTCGCATGTCTCCGCGCCGTTGCAGATAGTTCCGTCGTCGCAGGCCGAGTCATCGATGGTATTTCGACAGCCGACTCCCGCTTCGCAGAAATCGGAGGTGCAGCTGACCGCATCGTCGCAGCTCAGCGCCGCGCCCGCGCCGCACACACCGCCGGTGCACGTCTCTACGCCGTTGCATGGGTCACCATCGTCGCAGTCGCCCGGCGCAGCACAGAGGCTGCCAGCTACGCACCCAGTGGGTTCCGTTCCAGCTTCCGCCGTGCAAACCTCGCCCGCTCCGCACAGCGTATGGTCGATGCGAAGATCACACGAATCGGTGGCTTCGTTGCATTCCTCGACGCTGCAAAACAGTCCATCGTCGGCGCATAGAATGGCATCGCCAGCACCGCAGCCCGCAGCGGGGTCGCAGATCTCTTCACCGTTGCAGTGAGCTCCATCGTCGCAGCTGACATCAACGGGTCGGAACTCGCAGCCGCCGAGCACTTCTGAACAGCGGTCATCGGTGCACGCGATTCCGTCGTCGCAGGCCGCGGCAGCACCGGCAATGCAGCCGTTCGCATTCGCGGCGGCGTCGGCAGGTGCGCAGATTTCGTCGCCGTTGCACACGAGCGCGTCCGAGCAAAGCGCGTTGGAGGGAGTCTCGACGCAAGCGTCCGACGCTGCGTCGCAGGAGTCGACGGTGCAAGCCACTCCATCGTCGCAGCTCGGAGCCAAACCAACGATGCACCCCATAGCGTCGGCGTCCGGTGAGGAAGGAGTACAGGTCTCCGCGCCTGAGCAAAAGAGGCTGTCATCGCAGACGGCGTCATCTGCGATATTTGTGCAGGTGTCGGCATCTTCATCACAAGCATCGACGGTGCACGAATACGCATCGCCGCACTCCGGCGCGTCGCCTTGGACGCAGCCAGTCACAGCGTCGGCCATCGCCGCGTCGGGCGCACAAGCCTCGATGCCATCGCAGAACGACTCATTGCTACAGATCTCCGCATCCCGCTCAAACATGCATGCGCCCTCGACGCAGCTGTCCGTGGTGCACGAAAAGCCGTCATCGCAATCGAGCGAACTCTCGCAAACAACGCCCCCATCCGTTCCGCCGTCGGCGACATCCCCATCGGCGACATCCCCATCGGCGACATCCCCATCAGCGACACCCCCGTCAGCGACACCCCCGTCAGCGACACCCCCGTCAGCGACACCACCGTCAGCGACAACCTCGCCGTCCACGGCTCCCGTATCTCTAGGCGAAGTGCCATCGACTCCGGCCTCCGGCAGGGCTCCCGTGTCGACTCCCCCATCAAAGGAAACGGGCGGTTCGCCACTGCAACCGAGGGAACCAATAAGAATTGAAGCGAGAAGAGTTCGGAAGTTCACTGGAAAAGAATAGAGGAAAATTCATCGCCGCGGGTGCTAGCACTAGACTAGAAGAATCCCTCTTTATCACCATTTGAGGACCACGTATGTGACGACCAGCTACGAATAGCCGCCGTATTCCTTCAACGTCCTCCTCGTCGATGTCGCGATGCCCGGGATTCTCCCGAAGCCGTTCACACGGAACGAGTTGGCGCACGCGGTGGAGAACGCATGGAAAACGGAAACCTAGCGCGCCGGCATCGAGGACCGCATCCTCATCGAGGAGTGCGAAGCGAAGAAGCCGCCGACGCCTCAGAGCTCAGGGCGTTACGCACGAGCTCCTCCAGGATGTTGATGCGCGGAGAACCACGTCGACGCTCACCGTAGACCAGCGATATTGGGAACTCGCCGAAGCGGTAATCGGGGAGAACGGGGACGAGGTCGAGCTCTTGAACTCGCCGCTTCATCACCACGCCGATCCCTTGCCCGGCGATGAGCGCTGCGATGAGTTCCTGGCTGCTTGAGCTGGCAAAGGATCCGTCGACGAGCACACGCTCTGGCTCCTCGGTTCCACGCGTCAGGGCCCATTCTCGAATCGGCGCTTCCCCGACGTAACAAAGGCAGCTGTGGTCCTCGAGGTCTCGGACACTTTGTGGAAGCCGATGCGTTTTCACGTACTCTTTGGACGCAGCGAGGACGCCGTCGATGGTGGTGATGCGGCGGGCGATGACGGCTCGCTCCGGCACTTCACCGACGACGATGACGGCATCCAGTCCGCGTTCCGTCATCGTACGAACCCCAACGCTGGCGGGTTCGTCCGTGACGATCATTTGAATCTTGAGCCGAGGGTGTGCGGCCAACGTTTCGTAGAGGGCGCTCCGTAGCTCTTCGGCGAGGATGCTCTGGACGATGAAGCTCAGTTCGCCATCGAAGGGCGAGCGCTGCGTGACGGCCCGTTCGGCAGCTTCCGCCTCGCGGAGAATTCGCTGGGCGTATTCGTAGAGGCGTTGGCCTTCTTCCGTGAGTGCGAAGCGTCGTGTCGTTCGCGTCGCGAGGGTCACCCCTAGTCGCTCTTCGAGCCTAGCGAGCTGACGGCTAACGAGGGTCGTCGATAAACCCAGCGCATGTCCTGCCGTGGTTAAGTTTCCCGAATCGACCACCTGGACGAAAGTCTGCAATTCATCGAGGTTTTTTAGCTTCACGACTCCATTGTTGCATATCTGTGCATAGAACATGTGCAACTGCATCTCTACCGGCAAAAGAAGATCCGCCGCAAAACAACAAGGTCGCAGTTTCGCGGCCTTGGAGAAGAAGCGATGCAACAAACGATTCAAGCAGTGCCCGGTCCGGCGCGAAGTACCCGCCCGGCCTTCGTCGCCGAGTGGTTGGGGATGAACTTGGGGCGAAAGAAGCGGGCCCTCGAGCTCGCGGGTCCCGGCGGGAGCGTCGCGATGAGGCGCTATTTGAGTCTCTCGCTCCTCGCTCTCACGGCACTCTGCACGGGTTGCCTTCGGGATCTCCGGCCCAGCGACGCGCGCTCAGAGATCGATACGGCGAGCGCGGAACGCGGCCGAGCGCTTCTACGCCAGAGCGCCGAGGCCCACGGAGTCGACGCTTGGAGCGAGTACCGCACGACCACCGTGCGCATGCGAGACGATTGGGACTCGATGATGGCGTCGATGATGGGAATGACGCCGCCGTGGGATGTGGAAGAACTCATCGACTTCTCCTGGATCAACGGCACCTTCGACGGTGCGTTCCGCTTTGCGAATGGTGAGCGCGAGGGAGAAGCCCTCGGCCTGCAGGCTTGGAACTCCTACGAAGGAACGGCAGGCCACGAAGTTTTTCACGACGAGGAAGACCAAGACGGCGACGCACGCTTCATGGTCCCGGCGTTCATCTATCTGCTGGAACTCCCATTCCGAATCGCGGACGTACCCGTCGTCCGCGACCTCGGCGACGCAGAGCTTTTTGGACGAACGCACCACCGCGTTTACGCGAGCTGGTCCAACGAGCCGAGTTCGGACCATGACCAATTCGTTGTCCACATCGATGCCGAGACTCACTTGGTGCGCATGGTGGAGTACACGATCCGTGACCAGTTCAACTTCGTACGCGGGACGAGCACGTATTCTCAGCACATTCGCGTGCGCGGTGTGACGGTCCCGACTCGGATGGCTGTGAACATCCGGCCGCGGGAGAACCACGACGAGCGGTATTCTCATCGCGCTGTGCTGTGGAACTGGGCCTTTGATGCCGTCGACGAGTTGGCGCTCTTGCCTGGCACGGACCGCGGGGGTTCACAGGATGCGAAGCCCGTCGATACCCACTGAGTGGGAGCGCCCAATGTTGACGTGACGACTTCGGCGGCGGAAACTTCGAACATGAAGGGCCCCTCGACTGGAAGTGTCAGCGCACCTGAACACGTCGGGCCGGACTTCGGCGACGGACGTGTGCGTCGCCGTGCTCTTGTTCTCGCGAGGAAGCACGCAGCGGCGTTCGCTGTGCTTTCGCTCTTCGCCTGCGGCGACGACGTCGAGGCGACGGACGCCGGAAGCGACGACGTGGTCTTCGTTGATGTCGCCGCGGACCCATCCATCGCTGACGTGATCGTCGCCGACGTCCAAGATGCCCACGTGGGCGCGAACGACGCCGCCGAGGACGTGACGGTAGCGGACGCCGAAGTCCCCGCATGGCGCTCCGCCCTCTACCCCGCGGATTGGACACCGGAGTTCACGGCGCCAGGTGGAGCCTTCCTGCACGACTTCTCCTACGCCGGCGCCTTCAACGGCGAGCGCTCGCTCCCTGAGCCAGGCGGACCGCGCTTCGACGTCCTCGAGTTCGGCGCCGACGCCGAAGGATCAGCCGATTCGGGCCCCGCGTTTCAGGCCGCCATCGACGCGGCGTCCGCAGAAGGCGGCGTCGTTTGGGTTCCGGCGGGGACGTACCAAGTCGACGAAACTCTTCGCGTGGAGGCGTCAAACGTGATCATTCGCGGCGAAGGGCCCACCTCTCAGGTGTACTTCACCCAGAGCGAAGGCATGACGGGCCGTGCGCATCTACTCTTCGCTGGGCGGGGCAGTGAAGGCGCCCAGACGCCACTCATCATGGATGGGCCGGCACGGCAGACGTATGTCGAGGTAGAGAGCACCGCGGATCTTCGCATCGGCGACCAGGTGGCCATCGGCTTCGTCATCACGCCGGCGTTCATCGAACGCCACGGAATGACGGGCACCTGGGTCTCCTTCACCGATCAGTACAAGCACTTCTACCGGCGCACCATCGTCCGCATCGACAAAGACACGTCGCGCGTTCACCTCGACGTACCCCTCCGCGACGACGTCCTCGCAAGCGATGGCGCAGAGCTTCGCGTTCTAAGCGGCCTCCTTGAAGGCGTCGGCTTGGAGTCCATCGCGTTCAGCAACGCACTCACGCAAGACGCAGCAAGCTCCGTCGACCGCACCCACGCGGTACGAATGGAATGGGTCGTCGACTCCTGGGTCCGCTCCCTCACATCCTTCGCCAGCCCGCGCGGAGCCAACGATGAACATCTCTTGAGCGGCGGCCTCAAGATCCTCAACAGCCACCGTGTGACGGTCCGCGAGAGCGAGCTCCAGCTCGCGCAGAACCGCGGCGGCGGCGGCAACGGATACCTCTTCGAAGTCTCAAAGAGCAACGAGGTGCTCTTCGTCGACGACATCGGTCGCCGTGGGCGCCACAACTTCATTCAGAACTGGGACTTCGGCACCTCCGGCATCGTCTGGTTGCGCTGCCAGTCCCTCGACGGAGTCGCCATCAACTCGGGCTTCGAGCTCGTCGGTTTGAGCGAGTTTCACCACTCTCTCGCCACGGCGAACCTCATCGACGGCAACGTCTCCACGGACGGTTGGAGCGCCGTCAATCGAGGAAACTACTCCAGCGGCGCAGGCTTGAGCGCAAAGGAGAACGTCTTCTGGAACCATCGCGGCGGACGGCTTCGAAGTTACCAATACGGTCTGGGCTACGTCATCGGGACCGTCGACGTCAACGTTCAGACCGAGCTCGGCGGCGCCTTCTTGGGCGAAGACATCGGAACAGCCCCAGAGGACTACGTCGAGGGTCGCGACATGGGCGCGTCCCTCACGCCTGTTTCGCTCTACGAAGATCAGCTGCGCCGACGCCTCGAGCGCTGACCCTGAGTCGCCCGGACACGAGGCTGGTACGCTGCTGGCATGCAGGAACGCGCGGCCAGCCAATCCCACACCACCGTCACCGAATTGATGATCCCGTCGTACGCCAACTTTGGCGGCAAGGTACACGGCGGCATCCTGCTCGGGCTCATGGACAAGGTTGCCTATGTTTGCGCCAGCAAGCACGCCGGCGGGTATTGCGTCACGGTGGCCGTAGACGGGGTGGCCTTTCGCGCGCCGGTGGAAGTCGGCGACCTCGTTTCGATGCACGCCGCCGTGAACTACGTGGGGCGCTCGTCGCTCCTCGTTGGCATTCGTGTGGAAGCCGAGAACGTGAGAACCCACGAGATCCGCCACACCAACACGAGCTACTTCTGGATGGTCGCCAAAGACGACGATGGGAAGCCGCGACGCGTCCCCCCACTCCTCCTCGAGACCCGCGACGATGTCCGACGATTCCTGGAGGGAATCCAGCGAAAGGAGATGGGTAAACGCTACGCCGCAGAGCTGGACAATGCTCAGAGCGACCTCGCCATTGAACGCGAGCTTCCGAGCCTTGTATCGGAACGTTGCTCCATTCAGCCAGGCGCCATCAGCGAGTAGGCCACCGCGACGCGGACTTCATCTCGCTCTAATCACGCCCAAGAGCGCTCACTCGCCGATGGGGAGGAGCACCTCATTTCGGCGGAGCCACCCGAGCGTCCACGGCGGGTCGTACTGCGCGACGCGGGCCGGGCCCGTGAGCTCAAGGCCGGCCTCTTCCGCCAGCTGGAG